>JANNNM010000269.1:0-8993 GCA_031398535.1 Betaproteobacteria bacterium
GGCGCGGGTTGGACCAACCGCGTCCGCCTGAAAGTTGACTATGCAGCGATGACTTGAACCTTGGTGCTCTTGTTTTTATCCGCCGCCGCCGCAAACGCGGCCACGGCATCCTGCAACGGATACTGCCCCGACAGCAGCGGACGCACGTCGACGCGGCGCGTCGACAGGTAATCCACCGCCCAGTCGAACTCGATACCCCAGCGGAACGCGCCGCGGAGATCCATTTCCTTCGCCATCAACTCATTGACCACGAAGGGCAGCGGCTCGTGCGGCAGCGTGCCCACCTGCACGACTACGCCGCCGCGCTTGGTGGCGGCCACGCAGGACTTGAGCGCATTGAAGTTGCCTGAAACCTCGTAGGCCACGTCGAACTGCGGCGTGGACAATTTGTCGCCTTCGCGGTCGGCGCGCAGCACGGCATCCGCCCCCACCGTCATCGCCTGCTGCAGCGGTCGGTCGAGCACATCGGTGACGGTGATCTTGCGCGCGCCGGCAAGACGCGCCGCCAGCACGGTAACGCAACCGATGGTGCCCGCGCCGGTGATCAGCACCGACTTGCCGAGAAGATCGCCGCCGCGATTGACCGCGTGCAGGCCCACCGCCAGCGGCTCGGCGAACGCAAGTTCGCCCAGCGTGATGTCGCCGGTGACCGGGTAGCACTGGCGCTCGCCCATCACGAAGTATTCCTGGAACATGCCCTGCACATGCGGGAAGAGGCTGGCGCTGCCGAGGAACTTCATGTTGGAGCACAGCTGCTCGCGTCCCTGGCGGCAACCTTCGCAGCGGCCGCAGGCATGCGACGGCGACACCGCCACCTTGTCGCCCTTCTTCACGCGCGTGACGCCGGGGCCGACGGACTCGACCACGCCCGACGCCTCGTGCCCCGGAATGAGCGGCTCGCGGACGATGAAGTTGCCGTTGCGGCCCTCGAAGTAGTAATGCAGGTCGGAGCCGCAGATGCCGGCGGCGCCGAGGCGCAGCAGCACTTCACCGGGGCCGGGCGACGGCATGTCCACGGGTTCGATCCGCAGGTCTTCCTTGGCATGGATACGGCAGGCAAGCATGGTGTTCTCCTTCGAAGGCGATGGACCCGGCCCTTACTGCAGTTGGTCCCAACTGGTCGAAAATCGTTTGTAAGCCTGGTTCAGGTGCCGCTGCATCGCCGCGCGCGCCGCGTTGACATCGCGCACCGCGATGGCCTTGTAGACGGCGCGGTGCTCGTTGATCGCGGCCTCCCACAAGGATGGCGTGTCGTAGTGATGCTCGAGTTGCTTGTACAGCGGTGCCGAGCGCTCGTCCCACAGCATCTTGACCACCGCCACCAGCGCGCTGTTGCCCGTGGCTTCCGCGATGCGCATGTGAAACTCGCGGTCGCCGCTCTGCGCCGGATGCTGGCTGGAGACTTCGCGCTCCATCGTGCTCAACGCCTCCGCGATCGCCTGGATCTGCGCCTTCTTGCCCACCTTGGCGGCCAGCGCCGCGCATTCCGATTCGATCACGTAGCGCGCGCGGATCAATTCGAACGGTCCCGCCGTGGCTTCGGTCTCGCCGTTGACCGCATGGGCGATCCCCGCTTCCTGCACGTAGATGCCCGATCCGATGCGCACTTCGACGAGGCCCTCCACCTCCAGCGCGATCAACGCTTCGCGCACCGACGGCCGCGACACGCCGAGCTGCTTCGCAAGATCGCGCTCGGGGGGCAGCCGCGCACCGGCCGAGAATTCGCCGCTCTTGATGAGCGTGCGGATCTGGTCGGCGATCTGGCGATAGAGCCGGCGGGGTTCGATGCTCTGGAACGGCATGGGCTGGTGCGCGTGGCGCACAACGCCGCCGCGCCCCTCCTCTGTGGACTGGGTCGAAAGGCTAACTCCCGCCCGGATACTGGTCAAGTGGTCTAACCAATTTTAACCGCCCGCCGGACCGGGCGTTCCGCCGCCGCACCAAATCGTGCCGCCCAAGGCGCTACACTTCACGGCACCGCGCGGTCCGGAACAACGACCGCCGTGCAGGGGCCGCCGTTGTGCGGTGCACTCTGCGCGCCAGAACATTCAACGCCAGGAGGAGTGCAACATGCGAGATCTTCATTCGGGACGCGCCGTTGGCGCCGTTGCGCGAGCCATCGTGGCCGCGCTCACAATGGGCGCCGCCATCGGTGCAGCCGCGCAGGAAATCACGCTGCGCTGGGGCGACGTGGTGCCCGCCACGCACCCGTCGGTACAGATGATCGACCGCATCGCCGCGGACGTGAAGGCCAAGTCGGGCGGCCGTATTGCAGTGCAATCGTTTCCCGGCGGCCAGCTGGGTTCGTCGCGCGACATGATCGAGGCGGTGGCCAACGGCACCCAGCAGGTCGTCACCGAGGGTGCGGCCAATTTCGGCGCGTGGGTGCCGGCCATCTCCGTTGTCGAAAGCCCCTACATCTGGCGCGTCGCCGATCACCTGGTGTAGGCGATGGCAGGCCCCGTCGGACGCGAGTTCAACATCGAGCTGGTGGCGTAGCGCGGCATGCGCATCCTCGGCACCACGTACTACGGCACGCGCCACGTGACCACGTCGAACAAGAACGTGAAGACGCCGACCGACTTGGTGGGCTTCAAGCTCCGGGTGCCGGAGAACGACGTGTTCAAGGCGATGGCCGAGGCCTGGGGTGCGAAGCCCACGCCGATGAACTTTGGTGAGCTGTATCTTGCCTTGAAGCAGGGCACCGTCGACGGGCAGGAAAATCCGCTGCCCACGATCAAGTCGGGCAAGTTCGACGAAGTGCAGAAGTACCTGGTGCTGACCGCACACATCATCACGCCGCGCCTCGTGGTCGTGAATGAAGCATGGTGGAAGGGCCTGAAGCCCGGCGACCAGAAGATCATCCAGGACGCCGTGGATGCCGGCATCACGTGGCAGAACGCCGAACTGGTGAAGCAGGAGAAGGACCTGCTCGAGACGTTCAAGACCGCCGGCATGACGGTGGTGCCGGTCGACATCGAGGCCTTCCGCAAGCCCGTGGTGGCGGCAGTGGTGCCGAAGTTCGAAGCGCGCTGGGGCAAGGGCACCTACGAGAAGCTGCAGCGCATGCAATAGCATGGCTATGCTGCGCCGCCTCGCCGAGCGCCTGATCGACGGGGCGGCCATCGCGGTCTTCGTCGGCATCTTCTTCTGCGTCATCGGGCAGGTCGTGTTGCGGTACGTCTTCAACAGCCCGATGACGTGGAGCGAGGAACTGGCGCGCTACCTCTTCATCTGGTGCGCGTTCCTCGGCTGGATCATTGCATCGCGGCGCAACGGGCATCTCGCGATGACCTTCGTCGCTGAGCGCCTCCCCGCTCGCGCGCAGGCATTGCTGTCCGCGGTGATTGCAGCGGCCACGATTTTCTTCGCGTGGATTCTCGGCAGCCGCGGCTTCAGGCTCGTCACCAACAACTGGGACATCGAGAACGTGGCGGTGCCGTTCACGCTGGGTGTCGTGTACCTGATCGTCCCGCTGGCGTCGCTGGCGATCGCCGCGTATGCGTGGCTGCAACTGGTCGACAGCCTGCGCGCGTGGCGCACTGCGCAATGAGGCGGCGCCTTCCATGATCACCGCGATGCTCGTCATCCTCGCGATGTGGTTCGTTGCCTTGTTTCTCGGGCCGCCGATCTGGCTGGCCATGGGCCTGGCCGCATGGGCGTTCCTGCAATATGCCGGCATCCCCGATCTCGCCGTGCCGCAACGCATTGCCAAGGCGGCTGACTCGTTCCCGCTGCTGGCCGCGCCGCTCTTCATCCTGATGGGCAACATCATGAACAGCGCGGGCATCACGGAACGCATCTTCCGTTTTGCCACGGTGTGCGTGGGCTGGATGCGCGGCGGCCTGTGCCACGCCAACATCGTCGCCAGCGTGTTCTTCGCGGGCACGTCGGGGTCGGCAGTGGCCGACGCGGGTGGTCTTGGCACCATCGAGATCAAGGCGATGACGGATGAAGGCTATTCGCCCGACATCGCGGCGGCAGTGACGGCGTCGTCAGCCACCATCGGCCCGATCATTCCGCCGTCGCTGCCGATGATCATCTACGGCGTGTCGGCCGAAACCTCGATCGGCGCGCTGTTCATCGCGGGTGTGATCCCCGGCCTGCTGATGGCCGGCGCGCTGATGCTGATGGTGCGCGCGATCGCGATCAAGCTCGACCTGCCGCGGCATCCGTTTCCCGGTTTCCGCGACCTGTGGCGCGCGTTTCGCGATGCGTTCTGGGCGCTGATGACACCCGTGATCCTGTTCGCTGGACTCTTCGGCGGCGTGTTCACGCCCACCGAGGCGGCCGCGATCTCGGTCGCGTATGCGCTGCTGCTCGGCCTCGTCATCTACCGCGACTTCAAGTGGAAGGACCTGCCGAAGATCATCCTCGATACCGTCGAGACCACGGGCGTGGTGATGGCGCTGGTGATGACGGCATCGCTGATGGCGTATTGCCTGTCGCTGTCGCAGGTGCCGCAGGCCGCGGGCAGCTTCCTGACCGGCCTCACGGACAACCCGCTCGTCTACCTGATGATCGTGAACATCATCCTGCTGGTCGTGGGCTGCTTCATGGAAGCGATCGCGGCGATGCTGATCCTGGTGCCGATCCTCGTGCCGACCGCGATGAAGCTCGGCATCGACCCGGTCCAGTTCGGCCTCATTTTCGTGCTGAACCTGATGATCGGCACGATCACGCCACCGGTGGGCGTGGTGCTCTACGTCACCGCGAAGGTGGCCGGCATTTCGTTCGAGCGCGTGACGCGCGCGACATTGCCGTTCCTCGTGCCGCTGCTGGTGGTGCTGGCCGCCATCACGCTGTGGCCGCCCCTGACGACTTGGTTGCCTGGGGTCGTGCTGGGGAAATAGCGGTCGATTGAGCCTCGGGACGGGTTCCCTTGGGCACCTGACGGAACACCTGGTTGGACGGGGGCAACCCGGACCGCGCAGCGCGGTACGGCCGCCTTGACATATCCGCCTCGACTGCTTATATACTAGCATACAAGCTGTCTTGAACTCCGAAACCCCATGCCCGCCCCCCGCCCCGCCGCGCTGATTTCCCTTGCCGACCGCCGCCGCGGCGCGGCCGGCACGGCGTACGCGTGGCTGCGCGCGGAGATCCTGTCCGGGCGGATGCGGCCGGCGCAGAGCCTGTCCGAGAACGAAGTCGCGCAACGGCTGGGCGTCAGTCGGACCCCGGTGCGCGAAGCCATCATTCGGCTGGAGAGTGAAGGCTTACTAACTGTACGGCCCCAGGTCGGAACGGCAGTGGCACCCATCGATGTCGATGCCGTCGCCGACGGCCAGTTCGTCCGGGAGTCGCTCGAATGCCGCACCGTCGGCATGGCCGCGCGCGCGGTCACCCCGGCCGATGCCGCGTTGCTGCGCGCGATGCTGATTGAACAGGGCCGCGTGGCGGCGCTGGGTGACCACGCGGCCTTTGTCCCGCTCGACGACGCGATGCACCAGAAACTGGTGGCGATGGCCGGGCGCCCGCAGGTCTGGCACGCCGTCGAGGACGTCAAGGCGCAGCTGGACCGCGTCCGCTTCCTGTCGCTGGAAGACCCTGCGTGGCTCGCGACGATCCACCAGCAGCACGAGGACATCGTGCTGCGCGTGATCGCAGGGGATGCCGAAGGCGCGGGGGCCGCGATGTCGCGGCATCTCCGCAACGTGTTCGCGTCGATCGAGACGATCGCGCAGGCCCATCCCGAATACTTCCGCAGCGCGTCCGTCTTGCCGGAGGACGGACGCGCCAACCAAGAACCTTGACCGGCCTGGAGGAGTTTCGATGAAGACGATGTCCCGCTTGATTGCCCCGCTGGTGTTCGCGCTGGCCGCCGTTGCCGCGCCCGCGCTGGCGCAGACCGTACTCAACGTCAACACGGCGCTGACCACCGACGACCCGATGTATGCGGGCCTCGAGCGGATGCGCACCAACGTCGACAAGCGCAGCGGCGGCAAGCTCACGATCCGCATCTATCCCGGCTCGCAACTCGGCAAGGACGAGGACGTGCTGGAACAGGCCCGCGCCGGGGCCAACGTGGCCGTGCTGGTGGACGGTGGCCGGCTCGCGCCGTTCGTCAAGGAATTCGGGATCATGGGCGCGCCCTACCTCGTCGACAACTACGAGCAGGTGCTGAAACTCACGAACTCGCCGCTCTTCAAGGGCTGGGTCGTCAAGCTGCGCAATGCCGCCAACCTGCAGGTGCTGTCCTTCGACTGGTTCCAGGGCCATCGTCATGTGCTGACCAACACGCCGGTGAAGGTGCCGGCCGACCTGAAGGGCATCCGCATGCGCACGCCCGGCGCACCGGTGTGGCTTGAAACGGTTCGCGCGATGGGCGCCACGCCCACCGGCATGCCGTGGTCCGAGGTGTACTCGGCGCTGCAGACCAAGGTGATCGACGGCGCGGAGGCGCAGCATCCCGCGGTGTATGGCGCGCGCCTCTATGAAGTCGTCAAGGTCATCACCAAGACCGAGCACATCTACCTCATCACGGGCATCGTCACGTCGCGCACGTGGTTCGACAAGCTGCCCGCCGACCAGCAGAAGATCCTCACGGAAGAGTCCGACGCTGCCGGCAAATGGGCTTCGGAAAAGACCATTGAGTCGCTGGCCGACTACGAGAAGAAGCTGCGCGAAAAGGGTGTTTCGGTGGTCGAGATCGACAAGACGCCATTCCGCACCGCCACCGCCGGCGTCTATGCGACGCTGGGCTACACCGATCTGCGCGTCGATGTGAACAAGGCCCTCGGGAAGTAGGCCGCGATGACCGGCTTCTACGCGGCGCTGGCGCGCGCCGAGGATGTTGTCGCGCGCGCGTGCCTCGCGGGTTGCGCCGCGCTGGTATTCGTCGCCGCCGTCAGCCGCTCGTTGGGCGCGCCGGTATTGTGGGCCATCGACATCGCGATGCTGCTCTTCATCTGGTGCGCGTTCCTCGGCGCCGATGCAGCATTGCGGGCGCGCCAGCACATCATCATCGACATCATCGTCCGGCTGTTCCCGCAGCGTGTACAGCGCGCGCTGCTGATCACGCACTGGACGGTGATGGTGCTGTTCCTGCTGACGCTGGTGGGGCTCGGCATCCAGCTGACGATGCTGAACGTGCAGCGGCCGATGGGCGACACCGAGATCTCCTACGCCTATGTCACCGCGGCGGTGCCTTTCGGCGCATTGCTGATGGCGATCACGGCGGCGCGGCAGCTGGCAGCGTTCTGGCGTGACCCGAAGCTGCACTTCGGCAGCGGCGGTGAGAGCCCGCTATGACCATCGGGCTCACCGCGTTCTTCCTGGTGCTGATGTTCCTCGGCATGCCGGTCGCGTTCGCGGTCGGCGTGGCGAGCCTAACCTTCTTCCTCACCTCCGACACGATACCGGCGCAGATCGGCGTGCAGCGCATCGCGTCGGCCACGCAATCGTTCCCGCTGCTGGCGGTGCCGCTGTTCGTGCTGGCGGGCAACCTGATGAACGCCTCGGGCATCACCGACCGCATCATCACGCTGGCCAAGGTGATGACCGGCTGGATCACCGGCGGCCTGGCGCAGGTGGCCATCGTCGTGTCGGCGCTGATGGGCGGCGTGTCGGGGTCGGCGGTTGCGGATGCCGCGATGGAAGCGCGCATCCTCGGGCCGTCGATGCTGAAGCAGGGCTTCTCGCGCGGCTTCACGTGCGCGGTCATCGCCGTGGGCTCGTTGATCACCGCGACGATTCCACCGTCGATCGGCCTCATCCTGTACGGGTTCCTCGGCAATGTGTCCATCGGCAAGCTCTTCATCGGCGGCGTTATTCCCGGCCTGCTGATGACGGAGCTGCTGATGGGCACGACGTGGGTCATTGCCACGCGCCGCGGCTACAAGCCGGACAACCCGACGTTTCCCGGCTTCATGCAACTGCTGCGTGAGCTGAACCACAGCAAGTGGGCGCTGCTCTTCCCCGTGTTCCTGGTGATCGGCATCCGCTTCGGCATCTTCACGCCATCGGAAGTAGGTGCCTTTGCAGTGTTCTACGCGATCGTCGTCGGCGTGTTCGCCTACCGGCAGCTGACGTGGGCGAAGTTCAACGAGGCGCTGCGCCACAGCATCCACGACATCGGGATGATCATGCTGATCATCATGCTGTCGTCGATGATCGGCTACGTGATCTCGCTGGAGCAGGTCCCGGCGCACGCGGCCGAGTGGATCGTCGGCGTCACGCAGAACCAGAACCTGCTGCTGACGATGCTGGTGGTGTTCATCCTGCTGCTGGGCATGTTCCTCGAGAGTACGGTGATCGTGCTGCTGTTGACCCCCATCCTCGTGCCCATCGTGATCAAGGCCGGCATCGACCCCGTGCACTTCGGCCTGGTGATGATGACGGCGACGACGCTGGGCGGCATGACGCCACCGGTGGGTGTCGCGATGTTCACCGTCTGCGGCCTGCTGAAGACGCCGCTCGACGAGTACACGAAGGAGGCGCTGCCGCTGCTGGCCGCCGTGATCGCGCTGATCTTCGCGATGGCCTTCATTCCCGACATCGTGCTGTTTCTGCCCAACCTGCTGATGCCGTGATTCGATGCTCTGACGATTTGACGATTTGATTTGCAGGCGAGGCTTCAGCCTCGCCTGCAAACGCGAGCGCGACTGGCCAAGTGGTATGACCAGTTTCAGGTCGTTTGATAGAATCCGCGAAGACCCCGTTTCGCGGATGCCGTGCGTGGCCGCGGTTGCCGCGCGCCGATCCTGAGAAACTCGCCTGCCGGATTCGAACAGATGCCCACCACCATTGCTGCCATTCGCGCCACGCCCGTCACCGTGCCGCTCGAAGCGCCGTTGCTGCACAGCAATGGCGCCCATTGGGGGCGCTTCGTGCGCACCGTGGTCGAAGTGGAAACCAGTGACGGCTATGTCGGGCTGGGCGAGATGGGGGGCGGCGGCGAGGACGCCACGCGCGCCTTCGCCGGTCTCGCCACCTATCTGGCGGGACACGACGTGTTCCAGTTGGAGGCCATGCGCCTCAAGATCTGCAAC
>JANNNM010000331.1:0-2483 GCA_031398535.1 Betaproteobacteria bacterium
CCGGATGGTCGAAGAGTTCCATCGGCGTGCCCACCTGCTGGATCACGCCCTGGTCCATCACCGCGATCCGGTCGCAGGTGGTCATCGCCTCTTCCTGGTCGTGGGTGACGAAGATGGTCGTGATGTTGAGCCGCTTCTGCAGCTTCTTCAATTCAGCCCGCGTCTGCACCCGCAGCTTGGCGTCGAGATTGGACAGCGGCTCGTCGAGCAGCAGCACCTGCGGCTCGATGGCCAGCGTGCGCGCGATCGCCACGCGCTGTTGCTGCCCGCCGGAAAGCTGGCCGGGGCGGCGCGCTTCCAGCCCGGTGAGCTCCACCAGCTCCAGCACCGCCGCGACCTTGCGGCGGATCTCCTCGCGCGGCAACTTGCGCTCCTCGAGGCCGAAGGCCACGTTCTGCGCCACCGTCATGTGCGGCCACAGCGCGTAGCTCTGGAACACCATGCCAACGTCACGCTGCCATGGCGGGATCGCACTGACGTCACGGCCCCCGATCAGCACCTGGCCCGACTGGTTGCGGTTGAAGCCCGCGATGAGCCGCAGCAGCGTTGACTTGCCTGAGCCCGACGGCCCGAGAAGTGCAAAGAACTCACCCGGCTTGACCGACAGCGTGATGTCGCGCAGCACCTGCGTGGCGCCGAAGCTTAGTGCCACGTTGCGGATCTCGACGGATACGGGTGTCATGTCTTTTCTCCGGGGACATCGCGCGCCGACCGCGACGAAACAATGTGATGCGAGTACCAGGTACCCACGCCGATCAGCACGACGGCGATCACCCCCAGCGCCGCGCCCGGGCCGCGGCCCGCGATCGACTGCATGTACAGGTAGATGCCGTAGGACATCGGCGCGAGGCTCTCGCGGCTGGTCAGAAGGATCGTCTCCGAGATCTCACCGGCCGCGGTGACGAAGCTCGTAACGAAGCCGGCCAGGATGCCGCCCATCATCAGCGGCACGACCACGCGCTTCACCGTATGCCAGCGGTTGGCACCCAGGTTCTCGGCAGCCTCTTCCAGCGATACATGCACCTGCGACAGCGCCGCCATGCAGGAACGCAGTGCAAACGGCAGCCGTCGCACCGCGTAGGCGATCACGAAGATCACCCAGCTGGCGGTCAGCGGACCGATGAAGGGAATGTCGACGCCCCGGAACGTGCGCAGGTAACCGATGCCCAGCACCAGCCCCGGCATGGCCAGCGCGACGGTCACCATGTGATCGAGCAGCTGGCGCCCCGGCAGTTGCGTGCGCAGCACGATGTAGGCGATGGCGGTACCCAGCACCACGTCCAGCAGCGCCGCCAGCCCGCAATACAGGAAGGTGTTGGTGATCATCCGCGTCGAGTCCTCGAACACGGTGGCGTAGTGCGCCAGCGTGAACTGCTCGGGCAGCACGGTGAAGCTCCACACCTTCGACAGCGACAGCAGCAGGATGCCGAGGTGCGGCGAGAGCACCAGCAGCATCACCGCGCCGATCCAACCGTAGGCCAGTACGCTCTGCCATGGCGTCAGCTTGCGCAACGGCGCGCTGACGCCGCCGCGGCTCTGGATCGCGAAGTCGCGGCGCTTGACGATCCACCACGAGCCGCCCATCGCGCCGATCGAGAACACGACGAGGATCACGCAGATCACGTAGCCGATCGGGTCTTCCAGCCCGATCGACGTCACGCGCAGGTACGCCTGTGGCGCCAGCATGTTGGTGACGTTCAGCACCAGCGGCGTGCCGAGGTCGTCGAAAACCTTGATGAAGACAAGCGAGGCGCCCGCGATGTACCCGGGCAGCGCCAGCGGAAAAACGATCTTGCGGAAAAGGCGAAAACCGGAGGCCCCCAGGTTCTGGCCGGCCTCTTCCATCGAGGTATCGATGACGGCCAGTGACGCCGCCAAGTTCAGCAGGATGAACGGAAAGTAATGCAGCGTCTCGACGAAGATGACGCCGTTCAGCCCCTCCATCAGCGGCAGCGTAAAGCCGAACCAGTCATTGAGGATGAGGTTCAACGAACCGGAGCGGCCGAAGAGCAGCTGCATGGCCGCCGCGCCGACGAACGCCGGCATGATCAGCGGCAGCACGCCCAGCGTCTGGATGATCACGGCACCACGAAACTGGAAACGCACCGTCAGGTAGGCGAGCGGCACGGCCAGCAAGGTGGCAAACAGCACCGTCATCCCGGCCACGTACAAACTGTTGACGAAGGACTCGCGCATCAGCGAGATGCCGGCGAACGCGCTGAAGTGCGCGAGCGTGAAGCCGCCGTCGGCGTTGGTGAAGGCGGTGACCACCACGGTGGCCACCGGCACGACCAGGAATGCCAGCAGGAACGCCGCGATCAGCAGCGCGATCGCGACGATTCCCGGGCTGGTGCGCGTCACTTCGCGCTATTGGCGAGTTCCACCGCGCGCGCGTAGTTGGCCTTGGCCTTCGATGCCCACTCTTCCTCCACCTTCGCCTTCTGCTTCGAGGCCGCCTCGTCCTTCTTGTCGGCCTTGAAGAG
>JANNNM010000334.1:0-2113 GCA_031398535.1 Betaproteobacteria bacterium
CGGCTTTGCCGAGGCCCGCACGACCTATGGTGTGATCGGCATCAAGGTCTGGGTATTCAAGGGCGAACGGTTGGCGCACGGCGCCGAACCGGTCATGGCACCCGCACCGGCGCCCGACGCGCCGAAGCGTCCGCCGCGCCGTACACCGCCGCCAGGAGCGAAGAATGCTGCAGCCAGCTAGAAGGAAGTACCGCAAGGAACAGAAGGGCCGCAACAAGGGCGTGGCCACAGTCGGCAACAAGGTGAGCTTCGGCGAATTCGGTCTCAAGGCCATCGGTCGCGGCCGCCTCACGGCGCGCCAGATCGAAGCCGCACGTCGCGCCATGACGCGTCACATCAAGCGTGGTGGCCGCATCTGGATCCGCATCTTTCCGGACAAGCCCATCTCCAAGAAGCCTGCCGAAGTCCGCATGGGCAACGGCAAGGGCAGCCCCGAGTACTACGTGGCTGAGATCGTGCCAGGCAAGGTGCTCTACGAAATGGACGGCGTCGAAGAGTCGCTGGCCCGGGAAGCGTTCGCGCTCGCCTCGGCCAAGTTGCCCATCCGGACGACGTTCGTGCACCGCCTGATCGGAGGCTAAGGAACAGATCATGAAGAAATCCGAGACGAAGAAGGCTCTGGTCGGCAAGACGCCGGCGGAGCTGCAAACGGAGCTGGAGGCGCTGCTGCGCGAGCAATTCGGCCTGCGCATGCAAGCCGCCACGCAGCAGCTCACCGACAACTCCAAGCTGAAGACGGTCCGCCGGGGCATCGCCCGCGTGCGCACCCTGATCGGCCAACAAGCGAGGCAGGCATCATGACGGAACAACAAGTCGACGCCGTTGGCGCGGCCCCGGTCCGCAAGGTCCTGGTCCAGACGCTGACCGGTCGCGTCGTCAGCGACAAGATGAACAAGACGGTCACCGTGCTGGTCGAGCGCCGCGTCAAGCACGCGCTCTACGGCAAGATCGTGATGAAGTCGGCCAAGCACCATGCCCACGACGAAAACAACGAGTGCAAGGTGGGCGACCTGGTCGAGATCGCCGCCACGCGCAAGCTGTCGAAGACGAAGGCCTGGCGCGTGTCGAACATCCTCGAGCGGGCCCAGGTCATCTGATCAGCCCGGGTATTGCGCGTTCGGCAGAACCATGCCATAATTACCCTCTTTGCGTAGTCGCCGCGGAAGCAGCCGGTGCAGCGCGGGGTGGTTTTTAAGGCAACTGAGACCCCGAACCGCAGCACCAGCACCTCGAAGCAAGCAGGGTTCCGCGGCAAGTCTTGTCCCAACCGGACGCTCCTCCCATCCTGGGGTTGCGCCTGCAACGGGATCCAAAACTGGCCGCCAGCCGCATCGCAGTTTCATGGCCGCCGTCCCCGAAGCCTCATGGCCCGGGTACTGGCGGATGGCGGGTTAAGTTGGAGAGTTAAGCAATGATCCAGATGCAATCGGTGCTGGACGTCGCCGACAACACGGGCGCGCGTTCGGTGATGTGTATCAAGGTGCTCGGCGGCAGCAAGCGCCGGTACGCGCACATCGGTGACGTGATCAAGGTCTCGGTGAAGGACGCCGCGCCCCGCGGCCGCGTGAAGAAGGGCGAGATCTACAACGCCGTCGTCGTCCGCACCCGCAAGGGTGTGCGTCGTCCCGATGGCGCGCTGATCCGCTTCGACAAGAACGCCGCCGTCCTGCTCAACGCCAAGCTCGAGCCGATCGGCACGCGCATCTTCGGGCCCGTCACGCGCGAGCTGCGCAACGAGCGTTTCATGAAGATCGTGTCACTCGCTCCTGAAGTGCTGTAAGGAATCCTCCATGAACAAGATCAAGAAGGGCGACAGCGTCGTCGTCATCACGGGCCGCGACAAGGGCAAGCGTGGCGATGTGGCGCGGGTCGTCGATGACCGTCATGTGGTCGTGAACGGCGTCAACACCGTGAAGAAGCACACGAAGCCCAACCCGATGAAGAACCAGCCGGGCGGCATCGTCACCATGGAAGTGCCGATCGACGTCTCCAACGTCGCGATCTGGAACCCGGTGACGCAGAAGGCCGATCGCATCGGCACGCGCATGCTCGAGGACGGCCGCAAGGTCCGCTTCTTCAAGAGCAACGGCGAGCAACTGGTCTAAAGGACATT
>JANNNM010000371.1:0-2413 GCA_031398535.1 Betaproteobacteria bacterium
GGGTGTGCCGTAGATCGTCAGGTGATAGCGCTCGGGGTCGCGCATCAGGCCGAAGGTTTCGATCTCGCGCAGCACCAGTTCCAGTTCGATGATGTTGGTGAGCTTGCGGTAGCCGGTGGCAGAGAGCGCGTCCTTCAGCAGCGCGTGGACGGCGTCGCGGCCTTTGGCGTCGAGTTCCTTCAGCGCCACGCCGTTGCGGCTGCGCGGCGTGTAGTGCCAGTCGAGGCGGTCGGGGTCGGCGAAGGGGCGGCTGATCTTCTCGCGGGCATCGGGCGGCAGCGTCGTCAGCACACGTTCCGCGGAGACGCGCATGCGGGCCGCCAGCGCGTTGGCGGCCTGGGTCACGTCATGGGCGAACGCCAGTTGAGCAGCGACGAGTAGGGTAATGCCGGTAAGGCAACGCATCGGAGAATCCTACCGGGAACGGGTTGGCTACATTAGTTCCAGACGCGAACCGGATGCCGGATCGCCAAGGCTCCTCAATCAATTCGAGCCTGGCCCCTTTATTAACTCGAGCCTGGCCCCTTTGTTAAATCGAGCCTGGCCCCTTTGTTACATCCGACCCTGGCCCCTTTGTTACAGCGCGTTGATCTTTTCGACCAGCGTGGCGATCTTGTCCGGGCTGTCGCTGCGGCGGATTCGGTCGACCAGCTGCTTCAGCGCCGCCACCTCTGAAGTGAGTACTCGCTGCTTTACCGACAGAAGGTGGGCGGGGTGCATCGAGAAATTGCGCAGGCCGAGGCCCAGTAGCAGGCGGGTCAGGTTGACCTCCCCCGCCATCTCGCCGCACACGGCAATCGGCACTTTGGCCTTGTTGGCGGTGCTGATCGCCAGCGCCAGCAGGCGCACGACGGCGGGGTGCAGCGGGTCGTAGAGATGGGCCACGGCCTCGTCGGCGCGGTCCACCGCCAGCGTGTACTGAATCAGGTCATTCGTGCCGATCGACAGGAAATCGAGCTTGGCGGTGAAGGCGTCCATTGCGATGACCGCGGCCGGGATTTCGATCATCCCGCCCACTTCGACCTCGTTGTTGAAGGGGACGCCCTGCTCCCGCAGGCTTTCCTTGGCCTGCGCGATCAGGGTCAGCGTCTGGTCGATCTCCGACGACGAGGCGAGCATCGGCACCAGGATGCGGATGCGGCCGTAATGCGACGCGCGCAGGATGGCGCGCAACTGGGTGAGGAAGAGCCGTGGCTCGGCCAGGCAGAAGCGCACGGCGCGCAGGCCGAGCGCCGGATTGGGCGCGACGCGCGCCAGGCCATCGAGGCCTTCCTTGTGCTTGTCGGCACCCAGGTCAAACGTGCGGATGGTGACCGGATGGCCCTCCATGCCTTCCGCCACCGCGCGATAGGACTCGAACTGTTCGTCCTCGGTGGGCAGCCCGTCGCGATTCAGGAACAGGAATTCCGAGCGGAAGAGGCCCACGCCCGTGGCACCGTTTTCGAGTGTCTGTGCCAGATCGTCAGGGAGCTCGATGTTGGCGTGCAGCTCGATGTGGTGGCCGTCGATGGTCTCCGCCGGCTTGCCGCGCAGGCGCTTCAGCTTCTGCCGCTCGAGTTCGAGCTCGCTTTGCTTCAGGCGGTATTCCGCCAGGACCGCGCGATCCGGGTTGACGACGACCACGCCGGCGTGACCGTCGACGATCAGCATTTCGCTGTCGCGAATGAGTTGCCGCGCGTTGTGCGTGGCCACGACCGCCGGCACGTTGAGACTGCGCGCGACGATCGCCGTGTGCGACGTGGCGCCGCCGACGTCGGTCAGGAACGCGCCGTAGTGATGGTTCTTGAACTGGATGACGTCGGCCGGCGAAAGATCATGCGCGACCAGGATGGTTTGCTCTTCGGCGACGGCGGCGGGCAATGTACCCGGCTTGCCGAGCAGGCGCTTCAGGACGCGCTCGCCGACCTGCACGATGTCGGACTTGCGCTCGCGCAGGTACGCGTCTTCGATCTGTTCGAACTGCTCGACCAGCACGGAAAGTTGTTGAGTAAGCGCCCACTCGGCGTTACAACGTTGATCGATGATGAGTTTTTTCGGGACCTCGGACAGCGTGGGATCGTTGAGGATCATCCAGTGCACGTCGAGGAACGCGCCGAACTCACCGGGGACATCGCCGCTGGTCATCGCCTCGTGCAGGGCTTCCAGCTCCTGCTGCACTTCCCTCACCGCATTGGTGAAGCGCGCGACCTCGGCCTCGACCTTGGTGGCCGGGATCGTGTAATGCGAAACCTCGAGTGTGGCGTGCGAGACAAGCTGCGCGCGGCCGATGGCGATGCCGCCCGACACACCGACACCGTGCAGGGCGAAGCTGACCATCATGGCGCGCGCTCCTGGCGCAGCCGCATTACGAGCGTTCGCCGAAGCCGTCGTGGAACAAGGCCGCGATTTCCTTCATCGCTTCCACTTCGTCCGG
>JANNNM010000156.1:0-2744 GCA_031398535.1 Betaproteobacteria bacterium
AGGCGGGCGGCGCGGGCAGCGGCATCCTGGTGGTCGGCGTCGACCGGCTGATGACGGGCCTTGCGCGTTGCTGCAAGCCGGCGCCCCCCGACCCGATCGTCGGCTTCGTCACGCGCGGCAAGGGCGTGACCATCCACCGCGCTGCGTGCAGCAACGTCACGCGGATGCGCGCCACGCAGCCGGAGCGCCTCATCACTGCCGACTGGGGCGCGCCGCGCGACGAAGTGTTCGGGGTGGACGTGATCATCGAGGCGATGGACCGCCAGGGACTGCTGCGCGACATCTCGGAAGTGCTGTCGCGCGAGAAGATCAACGTGACGGCAGCCAATACGCTGACGCGCAACCTGCACACGCGGATGGCCTTCACGATCGAGGTGCGCAGCCTCGAGGCGCTGAAGCGCGCGCTGGCGCTGGTGCGTGAGATCAAGGGTGTGCTGAGCGCCGGCCGGCGCTAGCGCCTCAACGCCGCAGCATCGGCAGGCGCTGCAGCGCCTCGACCAGGTCGGCGAGCGTCGCTGCCTCCGTCAGCGGCGGCAGCGCCGGATAGCGACGCAGGATCCAGGTTTCGAAGGTCGCGCGCTGGTGAAAGCCCGCCTGCGGATTCATGTCCCACAGCGATTCGAAGCCATCGGTGAGACGCAGTCTGCCCGGATCGACATCGAGGGCTTCACCGGCGGCGCGCAGCACATCGCGCGTGGTCTGCGGATCGAGTGTCGTCGTGCCCGCCACTTCGGCGCGGATCGCGTCCGCATCGAGCACCGGCCGCGCGCGCAACTGCGTGTGCAGAGGACTCTTGCGCCCGCGCCACCACGCGAAGGTGATGGCGGCCGCCAGCGCCGCGATGAAGAGGAGCGTGCCCACGGGAGAGGAGCGTACGCCAATGGTGCCGGGGGTTGCGCCAGTTCGGTGCCACGACTGGCGCGATCACCGGAGTTTTCCTGCAAAACAGCAATAAATTCATGCTATTACGGTGATATTTTTGTTCTTGATGCGTCGCAGCAATGTGGCCCGCGGATTGCTTGGAGTAACACTATCTCCCACGCGAAGAACCCGAACCGGATGCTCCGCGTCATGCTGGTGGACGACGCCCAGAAGGATGTCAGTCTGCTCAAGGAAGGCCTGAAGGCCGCAGGCTACGACGTCATCGAGGTCGCGATGTCGGCGGCGGCGGCGCTGCTCGACCGCGTCGCGTCGGAACAACCGGACGTCATCATCATCGACAGCGATTCCCCTACGCGCGACACGCTGGAGCAACTGTCGTTTGTCAGCGCCCGCCAGCCGCGGCCGATCGTGCTCTTCACCGAGGATCGCAACAACGCGACGATCCAGGCTGCGCTGAAGGCCGGCGTCTCCGCGTACATCGTGGCGGGCATGCAACCGGACCGCCTGCAGCCGATCCTTGACGTCGCCGTCGCACGCTTCGAACAGGACCGGGCGTTGCGCGAGGAACTGCATTCCGTGAATGAACGGCTGGCTGAACGCAAGGTCGTCGAACGCGCGAAGGGCATCCTGATGAAGCAGAAAGGCATCGCCGAGGACGACGCGTTCCGGCTGATGCGGAAACTGGCGATGGACCGCAACCGCAAGCTGCTCGATGTCGCGCAGCAGATCATCGACGTGACGGACATGCTCGGATGACTCGAGTGCGTGCGCTTGGTGCAGTTTCGATTCCGGCGCACTTGACTGGTGCGATGGCGGCGTTCGACGGACGATTGGTTGCGCGGAGGGATGCATGATTAACATCGATGAATCAGTGCTTTACCGCATCGCACAACTTGTGGCATGGATCTCGCTTTTAAGGTTTCGAGGATCGCGGTCGCGGTAGAGGATTCTCCCTTCACGACGCCAACGGCGGCGGCGTGATCGAACAACGGCGTTGTGTGTGGTTTCTCGCGAAAGCGATCGAAGCCAGCACCCAGCGCCGTTTTTGTTTTGTGGTTCCACCGATGACACACAAGGACACGCCATGCCCGAATCGAAGCCGCCCTGCGGCCCCAGCGCCACTCCCTTGCTTGCCGCACCCGAACCTGGGCGGATGTCCGGTTCCCGCCGGCGGTTGCTCGGCGCTTCGGCTGCAGGCGCACTGATGTCGCTCGTCGATCCGGCGATTCGTGCGGGTGCCTGGGCGCAGGGCTCCGATGCGCCCGAGAAGAAGGAAGTGAAGATCGGCTTCATTCCGCTGACCGATTGCGCTTCGGTGGTGATCGCTTCCGAGATGGGCTTCGACAAGAAGTACGGCATCAAGATCGTGCCGAGCAAGGAAGCGTCGTGGGCCGCCGTGCGCGACAAGCTCACCAACGGCGAGCTCGATGCGGCGCATGTGCTCTACGGCCTCATCTACGGCGTGCAGATGGGCGTGGGCGGGCCGAAGAAGGACATGGCCGTGCTGATGAACCTCAATCACAACGGCCAGGCGATCACGCTTTCCAACCAGCTGAGGGACAAGGGCGCCATCGACGGTCCGAAGCTGAAGGCACTGATCGACAAGGAGAAGCGCGAGTACACGTTCGCGCAGACCTTTCCCCACCGGTACGCACGCGATGTGGATCTACTACTGGCTGGCCACGTACGGCATCAATCCCATCTCCGACGTGAAGACCATCACCGTGCCCCCGCCGCAGATGGTCGCCAACATGCGCGTCGGCAACATGGAGGGCTTCTGCGTCGGTGAGCCCTGGAACAACCGCGCCATCTACGACAAGATCGGCTTCACCGCCGAGACCACGCAGGGCGTGTGGAAGGAC
>JANNNM010000389.1:0-7160 GCA_031398535.1 Betaproteobacteria bacterium
GTGTCGGCCGCGACGGCATGGGGACAAACGGTGCCGAAGGCGTTGACGGCCGGCGCGTTGCCGACTTCATCCGCCGCGGCTTCGCGCAGCGTGGTGTTCGACAGCAGTTCCGCCGATGACCTGCGCCTGCGCCAGCAGCCGACCTACGTCGAGCGCCTGTTCATCGAGGGCCTCGATCCCGATGGCCGGCGCAAGCGCAAGCCGCTGGAGCAGACCTTTGCCGAGGCACTGCTGGCGCCGCCGCCGGCCTCGGCGATGGGCATGCGCCGGATCACGACGACACCCTGCTACGCTGTCCAGTCGACCCTCAACAACCTCGGCGATTCCATCGCACCGCTCACTGGCTGTCCGGGTGCCACCAATACACCATGACGGATGCTCCACATCGCATCGTGATCGTCGGCGGCGGCGCGGGCGGATTGCCGCTGGCGACCACGCTCGGCAACCGGTATGGCCGCAAGGGTGGCGTGCACGTGACGCTGGTCGATCGTCACGCGACGCACGTCTGGAAGCCGCTGCTGCATGAAGTGGCGGCAGGGCGCATGGATGCCGACGCGCATGACCTTGATTACCTGGCGATCGCGCACTGGCATGGCTTCCGGTTCCGGCAGGGCGCGCTTTGCGCCTTGAATCGCGCGCGCAAGGAAATCACGCTCGATGTCGTGCGCACGCCCGAAGGCGAGGAGATCCTGCCGCAACGGCAACTGGGCTATGACACGCTCGTCATCTGTGTGGGCAGCGTCAGCAACGACTTCGGCGTACCGGGCGTGGCGCAGCATGCGATATCACTCGATACGCTGGCCGACGCCGAGCGCTTTCACCGCCGCTTGCTGGCCGTGTGCGTGCGTGCCGACGGACGTGCCGCGTCAGGCGCGAAGGCGCTGGTGCACATCGTCGTGATCGGCGCGGGTGCCACCGGCGTGGAGCTCGCGGCGGAACTGCGGCAGACCACGCGCGCGCATGCGGGCTATGGCCTCGACCAGCTCGACCCCGCGCGCGACATCAAGATCACGTTGCTCGAAGCCTCGCCGCGCATCCTGCCCCCGCTCTCCGAACATGTGGCCGAGGCTGCCACCGAGTTGCTGCGGCGGCTGGACGTGGACGTCCGCACCGGCGAGCGCGTGACCGGCGTGGATATCACCGGAGTGCGCACCGCCGCAGGAGATTTCTACCAAGCCGATCTCGTCGTGTGGGCGGCAGGCATCATGGCACCGGAGAGCCTCGCGCATCTCGACGGGCTCGAGACCAATCGCGCGCACCAGCTGGTGGTGGGTCCTACGCTGCAGACGACGCGCGACGCGGACATCTTTGCCTTCGGCGACTGCGCGGCCGCGCCGTGGCAGGGTCATGCCGGTGCGTTGTTGCCGCCGCGCGCGCAGGTCGCGCATCAGCAGGCCTCGCTGCTGGCGAAGTCGATCACGGCGCGGTTGAAGGGCAAGCCGCTGCCTGAATTCCGCTTCCGTGATTTCGGTTCGCTGGTGTCGCTCGGCGAACTGTCGGCGGTGGGCAACCTGATGGGGCGGCTGGTGGGCGGCAGCCTCGTGTTCCAGGGCCTCGTCGCGCGCGCGATGTACGCATCGCTGTACAAGATGCACCAGGTGTCGATTCACGGCGTGGTCCGGGTGGTGTTCGACACGATCGGCCGATTCCTGCGCGAGCGGCTGGAGCCGCGGGTGAAACTGCATTGAGTCCGCTGCTGGCCGGTCTTACGTGGTTGCTCGTATTTCAGTGCGCGGGCGAGGCGTTGGTGCGCCTGACCGGCATGCCGGTGCCGGGACCGGTCGTGGGCATGATGCTGCTGTTCGTCGCGCTGCAAGTGCGCAAGCCGTTACCTGCCGCAATCGGCGTGGCGGCCGACGGACTCGCGCAGCACCTGTCGCTGCTGTTCGTCCCCGTGGGCGTGGGCGTGATGCTGCATCTCGAGCGCGTGGCCAGCGAATGGGTGCCCATTGCGGCAGCGCTGGTCATCAGCACGGTGCTGGCGCTGGCCGCCACGGCGTGGACGTTCCAGCGCCTGGCGCGCCGTGCTGAAGCGGCTGCGGCGGCTTCGCGACCATGACCACCGAACCGTTCTTCGCGCTGTGGGTCTATCTTTCCGCCACGCCGCTGGCGGGACTGACGCTGACGCTCGTGATGTATGCGCTGGCGTGGTGGTGCTACGAGCGCACCGGCAGGCATCCGCTGGCCAACCCCGTGCTGATCAGCGTGGTGCTGGTCATCATCGTGCTGTGGCTCACCCGCACGTCGTACAAGACCTACTTCGACGGCGCGCAGTTCGTCCACTTCCTGCTGGGGCCCGCCGTCGTGGGGCTGGCCGTGCCGCTGGTGCGCGAATGGCCGAACGTGCGGCGGCTGGCGTGGCCCATCGCGGTGTCGTTGTTGGTGGGCTCGACGGTGGCGCTGGTCAGCGCGGTGGGCATGGGCTGGCTGCTGGGCGCAACACCCGTGACGCTCGCGTCGTTGGCACCCAAATCCGTGACGGCACCCATTGCGATGGGCATTGCCGAGAAACTGGGCGGCCTGCCGGCCCTGGCGGCGGTTTTCGCGGTGAGTACCGGCATCCTTGGCGCGGCGCTCGGCAAGTACGTGCTCGATGCATTGCGCATCACCGATTGGCGTGCGCGCGGATTTGCACTGGGACTGGCGGCGCATGGCATCGGCACCGCGCGTTCATTCCAGGTCAACGCGGATGCGGGGGCGTTCGCAGGCCTGGCCTTTGCGTTGCATGCGATGCTGGCCGCCATCCTGTTCCCGCTGGCGTACTGGGCTTTGCGTTCGCCGTGAGCATGCGCGCGAGGTTGGAACATGAAGGTACCCGCACGCTATACTTTGTGCAGATTCCCGGAACATTCATCGTCCACCCATGACCGCCGAACTCATCTCCGCGACCATCCTGCTGGTGCTGGTGCTCGACCCCTTCGGCAACCTGCCGATCGTGTTGTCGTTGCTGTCGAAGGTTCCCGTCGAGCGCCGCAAGCGCGTCATCCTGCGCGAGTCGCTCTTTGCGTATGTGATCCTGCTGGCATTCATGGTGGGCGGCACCACGTTCATGCGCTGGCTGCAGTTGTCGGATGTCTCGCTGACCATTGCCGGCGGCATCATCCTGTTCCTGATCTCGCTGCGGATGGTATTCCCCGTGAAGGAAGGCATCTTCGGCGAGGTCCCCGGCGGTGAGCCCTTCCTGGTACCGCTGGCGGTGCCGTCGATCGCCGGACCCTCTGCACTGGCGACGGTGATGCTGATGGCCTCGCGCGATCCGGCGCAGCTCGGTACGTGGCTCGGCGCGCTGTCGATCGCCATGGCCGTCGCCACGGCCATCCTACTGTCCGCGCCGTGGCTGCAACGCGTGCTTGGTTCGCAGGCGGTGGCAGCCTTCGAGCGGCTGATGGGCATGCTGCTCACGGCGTTGTCGGTGGAAATGCTGATGCGCGGCGTCAGTACCTTCATTCGCGAATTCCAGAGCCAGATCCGCTGACATGGCGCTCCCCGAGAACCACGATTACGTTGCTGTCTGGGATTGGCCCGTCCGCGTCGTGCACTGGCTGATCGTGCTGCTGGTGGCGGCGCTGCTCACCACCGGCCTGATCGGCAACGAGATGCTGGTGTGGCACATGCGCTGCGGCCAGGCATTGTTGGCGCTGGTGATTTTCCGCATCATCTGGGGCTTCGTCGGCAGCACCAACGCGCGGTTCACCTCATTCGTGCGCGGGCCGAAGGCCGTGCTGGACTACGCGAGGTCGCTGATCCGGCCGCCGCATCACGCGCACGCGACGCACAATCCGCTGGGCGGGTGGATGGTGGTGGCGCTGTTGCTGGTGCTGCTGGCGCAAGCCACGACGGGGCTTTTCACCAACGACGACATCCTCTACGACGGCCCGCTGGTGAAGTGGATCGACAAGGATCTGTCCGACGCCATCGGTACGTGGCACCGGCGGATGTGGTGGGTGGTCGTCGCGCTGGCCTCCGTCCATATCTTCGCCGTCATCGGCTACCTGATGCATCTGGGGGAGGATCTGGTGTACCCGATGGTCTCCGGCGAGAAGGTACTGCCGACCCATCTGCAACGTCCGCAGCATGCCGAGGCTTCGACCACGCGCGCGCTGGTGCTGCTGGCGCTGTGCGCGCTGGCCGTGTGGTGGACCTGCAACCGGTTGTAAAAAAGGAGTCAGGTTCGGAATAAAAGGGCCAGGCTCGAATGAGCTTTACTACCACCTTCAAGTTATTGAAGATGGTTCCAAAGCTAATTCGAGCCTGGCCCCTTTATTCCGAGCCTGACCCCTTTTTTGCGCGAGGCTGATGCCTCGCCTACAAGCGCTGCTAAGGTCCGGCTACTTGCTCTGGAAGTCGTCGTGGCAGTTGTTGCAGGACTTGCCCATCGCACCCACGGCAGGACGCAACGCCGCGAGGTCGCCGGCCTGTGCCGCGGCGACCAGCTTCAATGATTCGGCCTGTGCCGCGTCTGCCAGCTGCTTGAACTTGGCGGGCTCCTTCCAGATCTCCGGCTTGGCCTTCGTCGGCGCGCCGGTGTCGGTGCCGGGTGCAAACCCGTCCCAGGACATCGCCAGCAACTGGTTCACGAACGTGGCGGCGCGCACGGCTTCGTCCTTGTTGTAGGGGCGGTCGCCCTTGGCCATTGCGCCCAGGATGCCCATGTTCCAGCCCTGCGCCGTCATGATGCCCTGCCGGTACTTGATCGCCCGGTCGGGCCGCGCGGTTTGTGCCGAGACAACTGCACTGAACACGCCAACCAAGGTGATGGCACCGATCAACGGCACCCATGTTGCTCGCTTCATGAAACCTCCAGAGTGTTTACGACCCGACCATCGTTATTGTTGCCGCTCCGCGATTAGAGCGGATCATGCTGGCGGCGACAAGCCCCGGAAGGGCGTACAGCTCCGGCCCGCCATTTATTCCAGGCGTCACGCCGCCGGGACGAGGTCACCGTCGACCACGCCAATGGCGCCGAGCCGCACCAGGTCGCTGACCAGCAGCGTGGTCAGCGCCTCCGGCGACAGGTGCAGGCAGTGCGCGTTGATGTCGCGGAAGATGCCGATCGTTTCGAGGTAGGGCGTGACGGCGGCAAGCGGCATCCGCTGCCGGTCGAGCAGCGCAAAGGTCAGCAGCGCCTTCAGCGCCGCGCGCGCCACGCGGGATTCGTCGGCCTCGAAGGCCGCCAGCCGCTTGAATGCGCGGTCCAGCGCCGGGCGCGGATCGCCAAACACATCGCCGTGGCCGGGAATCACCGTGCGCACGTCGAGCCCCGCGATCATCTCCAGCGTGGCGCGCGTAGCGGGGATCGCCAGCGGGTCCATGCTTGCGGGCATCACGAAGCCGAAGCCATGTTCCCACAGTGCATCGCCCGAGATCAGGATCCGGTGCTCCGGGTTGTAGAAGACGACGGCGCGCATCGCGTGGCCAGGCGCGGCCACGACGTTCCACTCGAGATCGCCCCAGATCTCCGATGTGCCGGCCATCAGCGCGCGATCGACGTGGAAGCGGTCGGCCTCCTGCCCGCCGTAGTCGAGCAGCAATGCCTTCGTGTCCCAGGCTTCGACGACGGGCACCTCGCCTTCAGGCAGCGCGATCGGGCAACCGTAGTGCGCGGCGAGCGCCGCATTGCCGCCGAAGTGGTCCGAGTGGCAATGGGTGTTGATCACCTGCGCCAGTGGTTCAGCGCCGATGCCGCGCGGCGAGGCGACCAGCGCCAGCGTCAGTGCCTTGTGCTTGCCGTAGCCGGTGTCGACCAGCACATGGCCGTCGCGGCTCTTCAGCAGGATGTTGTTCGCCGACAGCCAGTCGCGGACGAACACATGCAGCTGGGGCGGGAAGCCGTGCGTGTCCATGGCGGTCGTGGGCGCTACTTCGCCGGCAGCAGCCGGCCGATGAAGTCCTTCACCATCGTCACGCGCTCGGCCAGCGTGGGCGCCGCGCGCTCGATGCGCAGGCGATCGGGCCCGGCGAACCGGATGCGGCCGTCCTTCTGCACCATCAGGATCAAGGCGCCCGCATCAAAGGGCGGATGCTTGATGAACTGGATGTTCGTGCGCTCGGGACCGGCATCGATCTTGGTCACGCCAAGCGGCATGCTCATCAGCCGCAGCCGGTGGCACGCCAGCAGCGCCTGCGTGGGTTCGGGCGTGGGACCGAAGCGATCGACCAGTTCCTCCTGCAGGCGGTCGAGTTCCTCCAGTGAATTCACGCTGGCCAGGCGCTTGTACAGCACCAGGCGCTCGTGCACGTCGTTGCAATATTTCTCGGGCAGCAGCGCCGGCACGTGCAGGTTGATCTCCGTGGTGACGCCCAAGGGCTCGCTTAAGTCGGGCACCTTCCCCTTCGTCATCGCCGACACCGCCCGGCGCAGCATGTCGTTGTAGAGCTGGAAACCCACCTGCTGCATTTCACCGGACTGCGAATCGCCGAGCACTTCACCGGCGCCGCGGATCTCGAGGTCGTGCATCGCGAGGTAAAAGCCGGAGCCCAAGTCTTCCATCATCTGGATGGCTTCGAGGCGCTTCTTGGCCTGTGCCGACAACGCATCAGCAGGTGGGGTGAGCAGATACGCATACGCCTGGTGATGCGAGCGGCCGACGCGGCCGCGCAACTGATGCAACTGCGCCAGGCCGAATTTGTCGGCGCGGTCGATGATGATCGTGTTGGCGGAAGGCACGTCGATGCCGGTTTCGATGATCGTCGAGCACAGCAGCAGGTTGATCCGCTGCTGGTAGAAGTCGCGCATCACCTGTTCGAGCTCGCGCTCCGGCATCTGGCCGTGCGCGACGGCAATGCGGGCCTCGGGCAGAAGCTTCGCCAGCGTCTCGGCACGCGTGGCGATCGTGTCCACTTCGTTGTGCAGGAAATAGATCTGGCCGCCGCGCTTCAGCTCGCGCAGCGCGGCCTCTCGCACGATGCCCGGCGAATAGCTGGCGACGAAGGTCTTGATCGACAGGCGCCGCTGCGGCGCCGTGGCGATGACCGAGAAGTCGCGGATGCCTTCGAGCGACATCGCCAGCGTGCGCGGGATGGGCGTAGCGGTGAGCGTCAATACGTCCACCTCGGCGCGCAGGCGCTTCAGCAGTTCCTTCTGCCGCACGCCGAAGCGATGTTCCTCGTCGATGATGACCAGGCCCAGGTTCTTGAACTTGACGTCGGGCTGCAGCAAC
>JANNNM010000459.1:0-16674 GCA_031398535.1 Betaproteobacteria bacterium
GAGTTCGTGTTCGTGCAGGGCGGGTTCCTCGAAGTGCAGCCGCACAAGGTGACCGTGCTGGCCGATACCGCCATTCGCGCGCATGACCTCGACGAAGTGAAGGCCATCGAGGCCAAGAAGAAGGCCGAGGAAGCGATGGCCAACAAGGACTCGGCAGCGAACATGGCGTCGGCGCAGGCGGAATTGTCGGTCGCGATGGCGCAGCTCGAGGCCATTCGCAAGTTCAAGAATCGCGCGTAGCGGCACGGCGTCATCGACGCGGCAAAATTGGGGCGGCTTGCGGGCCGCCTTTTTGTCGGACGCCGGGCGCGCATGGCTTCGCAACAACAGCACCCCAGGACGCGGGGCGCGGCGACCAGCGGCCGCCAGGGCTACCCGTTTTCATTGCTACACTCCTCGGCCTTCCGCAACGGGATCCGCGCATGACCGGAGTCAATGCTGCAGGGGTCGAACGCTGGGTTTGCGTGATTCACGAGAACGTCTCGTTCGGCGGGATGGAGCTCCATACCGATGCGATGCTGGACACGCTGGTGGCGCGTGGCTATCGGATCGAGCTCATCCTCAACCATGAGAGTTCGCTCGAGCGCCTGCTGGCGGCCAAACCGGAACGTACCGAGGTCACCGTGGTGCGGACGGCGATACCGGGTTATGCCGATACCGATGCCTGCTCCCGCGTCGCGTGGAGAAAGGTCTTCGGTGCGCTGCGCAGCCGTGAGCTGATTCTGCCCAAGGGGATGTTCAACTACGGGTCCATTGCGTTCCTCTGGGAATGCCGGCGCTGGTTCAAACGGATCGTCTACATCGAACACATGGAAGCTGCACCGCTCCCGCCCAAGCGCTCGCGGTGGCACTACGGCGTCCTGCCCGGCGTGGGACTCTGGTGGTATCGCGAGCGGCTGGTCCGCCACGCGCGGTCATTGTTTGCCCACCGGATCGTGGCGGTGAGCGATGGCGTGAAGCGATCACTGGTGACTCGTTGCGGCTACGCTCCGGTCCGCATCGAAGTCGCGCGCAATGGCATCGACAGCGCGCGATACCTGCGAAGCGCGGAGGCCGCTCGCGGCATTCGCGATCGACTCGGGATTCCGCCGGGAACCTTCGTGTTCGGGATGCTCGCGCGCCTGCACCGCCAGAAGGGCATTGATGTCGCGCTGCATGCCTTTCGGCACCTGCTCGACACGACACCTGGCGCGGATTTTCGTGTCTTGATCGTGGGGGAGGGGCAGGAGGAACGGAACCTGCGCGAGCTCTCGCAGAAGCTGGCTCTGGACAGCCATGTCCAATTCGCCGGTTTCGTGCCGGCACCGGCGGAGATGCTGCCCGCCTTCGACAGCATCCTGATGCCGAGTCGCAGCGAAGGCCTGCCGCTGGCGCTGCTGGAGGGCATGGCCGCCGGTTGTGTTCCGATCGTCACGCGCGTGGGCGGGATGGTCGAGGTCATCGCCCACGCGTCGCTGGGTTGGGTGGTCGAGCCCGAGGATCCGGTCGCGCTTGGCGTGGCGATGACAAGCGCGATGCGGATGGACGAAACATTGCGCGAAACCATGCGGGAGTGTGTGCGCCAGCACGTGCGCGAACACTTTGAACTCAGCCGTACCAACGAACGGCTGTTGGGGGCGCTGGGACTGGTGGCCGCCTGACGGAGTTGGTGGAAGTGCTAGAATGGTGCACCGCAACATGCGACGTTTGCACCGGGAAACCCCATGGCTGATCTCCACCGCACCATCGACCGCTCCTTCCGTATCTCCCGTACTGTCGGCGACCTCCTGCAGACCCGCGTCCACAAAGCGGGCGAGGAATTCGGCGCCCAGGTCCGCGAGGCCGGCGTCAGCGCCCGCGACACGCGCGGGACCGCGTTGCCCACGCCCTACGAGTTCTGGCGCCAGTGGTCGGAGTACACGATCGACGCCGGCCAGCGTTCGGTGCTGTACTGGGACACGCTGCGCCGCCGCGGCAACCAATGGCTGGAACACGAGGCGGCGGGCAAGCCGCCGGTGCTGAAGTACAAGTACGAGACGATCGCCGACGCGCGCACCTTCAAGCGCCCGGCCAACTACGCACTGGTCCGCATCATCCCGCCGAAGGGCGTGGTGGTCGACAACACCAAGCGGCCCTTCGTGATCGTCGACCCGCGCGCCGGACATGGCCCCGGCATCGGCGGCTCGAAGGAAGATTCCGAGGTCGGCGTGGCGCTGTCCGCCGGGCACCCGGTCTACTTCCTCATTTTCTTCCCGGACCCGGAGCCGGGACAGACGCTGGCCGACATCATCGACGCCGAAGCCGAGTTCATCCGCATCGTGTCGGAGCGGCATCCGAAGAGCCAGAAGCCGGTGATCGTCGGCAACTGCCAGGGTGGCTGGGCGGTGATGATGCTGGCGGCGGCGCGCCCGGACATCGCCGGTCCGCTGGTCATCAACGGCGCGCCGATGTCCTACTGGTCGGGCAATGACGGCGATTCGCCGATGCGCTACGCCGGCGGGTTGCTGGGCGGCGCGTGGCTGTCGTTGTTCGCGGCGGACCTTGGTGCGGGCAAGTTCGATGGCGCGCACCTGGTGCAGAACTTCGAGTACCTGAACCCGGCCAACACGCTGTGGAAGAAGTGGTATCACCTCTACGCCAACATCGACGAGGAGCCTGAGCGTTTCCTCGAGTTCGAGCGCTGGTGGGGCGGCTTCTTCATGATGAACGAGGACGAGATCCGCTGGATCGTCAACAACCTCTTCGTCGGCAACAAGCTTGCGTCCGGCGAGGCGCGACTTGGCCCGGGGCGCTACTTCGACCTAAAGGCCATCAAGCAGCCGATCATCGTGTTCGCGTCGATGGGCGACAACATCACGCCGCCGCAGCAGGCGTTCAACTGGATCGCCGACGTCTATTCGTCCACCGAGGAGATCAAGGCCAACGGCCAGACGATCGTCGGGCTGCTGCACCAGGACGTCGGGCATCTCGGCATCTTCGTCTCCGGCAAGGTGGCGAAGAAGGAACATGCGCAGATCGTCGAAGTGCTGAAATACATCCAGCACCTGCCGCCGGGCCTCTACGGCATGCACATCGAGGAACTGCACACGAAGGACGGTGAAGTCACCTATGAAGTGACGCTGAAGGAGCGTAAGGTCGAGGATCTCCGCACGCTGCAGAAATACGACCGCGTCGACGAGAAGCCCTTCGAGGCGGTGGCGGCGCTGTCGGAGCTGTCCGAGCGCGCATATGCATTGCTGGTGCGGCCCTTCGTGCGCGAGATGAATCCGGAATGGCTGGCCAAGATCCGGCGCGACCTGCACCCGCTGCGGAGGCAGTACTGGGCATTGTCGGACAAGAACCCGCTGATGTGGCCGCTGTCGTGGCTGGGGGACGTCACGCGCGCCCACCGGCGCCCGCGCAGCGAGGACAACGTGTTCATCGGCGGCGAGCGCTTCCATTCGGCATGGAAGAGCGCCGGGCTCGACCTGTATCGGGACCTGCGCGATGCGTCGTCGGAGGCCGCGTTCTTTCACGTCTACGGCAACATGATGTCGCTGCAGATGGCCGACGAGCGCGAGGAAATCCGCCGCAAGGGCAAGTTCGATCCGCGCTCCATTCCCGCCGTCCGCGAAGTGCTGGACACGATCGACGAAGGCAGCGCACTGGAAGGGCTGGCGCGCATCGCGATGCTGATCGGCAAGGCGGGCAGCGGCACGCGGCGACTGTCGCAGATGCAGCGCACGCGCGAGATCCTGTCGCCGGAAGGCGAGATCGCGCATATGTCCGAGGACGAGCGCCGCCGCTTGTTGCAGGAAGAAACGATCGTCGTGGAGTTCGAGCCGGAGCGGGCCAAGCGTTCCTTGCCGCACCTGCTGCGCTCCGCCGCGGAGCGCCGGCACGCGCATGCGATGCTGGACCGGGCCGAGACGGACACCGCGCTCGATGAACCCCAGCGTCGCCTGGTGACCGAGTTGCGTGCGCTGCTGCCCGTTGCCGCCGCGCGGAAGCCCGCCAAGCGGCCGGCGGCGCCCAAGCGCAAGCCCGTCCGCACGCGCGCAACCGCGCGGCGACGGTAGTCGAGGGAATGGTCGGGCGCCACCAATCCATCGCGCCATCCGGGACGCGCTCTCGGAAGTGGATCGGACGGCCGGGGAGACGGGGATCGAACCTGCAATGGCCGGATTCAAAATCCGGTGCAAATCAACATGCCCGAGCCAACCCCGGCGCAAGTGACGTCATCCGGGCAGGTTAGAGCGGCTTCAAGTTTTCGAAAGCATCCATGTAGCCGTAAAGCGCCGCCGAGCCGCCAGTGTGCAGGAAGACGACGTTCTCACTCTTCTTGAAGTGACCCTTGCGGCACAGGTCAATCAGACCGGCCATGCCCTTGCCGGAGTACACAGGGTCGAGCAGGATGCCCTCCAGCCGCGCCATCATGGTCACAGCTTCAATCATGCCCGGTGTGGGTACACCGTATCCGCCGCCCACGTAGTCGCAATTGGCTTTGACACTTTCGCGGCTGACGCTGCCGGGTACCCCCAACAGCTCCACTGTTTTGACAGCAAGGTTGTAAACGCTGGTTTCCTGGGCTTCCCTGGGCGCACGTACGCCAATACCAAGCACCGGTATCTGGGCGCGCGAGCCTTCAAACCCTGCCAACAAGCCGGCCTGTGTGCCCGCACTGCCCGTGGCGTGAACCAGGCAACTCACATTCAAACCCTGATTATTGAACTGGTCGACCAGTTCAAGCGCGCAGACCACATAACCCAGCGCACCAATCGGATTGGAGCCGCCGCCGGGGATGATGTAGGGTTTTTGACCCTTGGCGCGCAGATCGTCGGCCAGCGTGGACATCGCGGCATTCATGTCGGTACCGCCTGGCACTTCCTGCACATTGGCACCGTAGAGGTGGTCGAGAAAAACGTTGCCCGACTTCCTGTAGCTCTCGACTTTGGAGCCGGTGCGGTCTTCCAGCAGAATCTCGCATTTCATACCCATTTTTACGGCGATGGCTACCGTCTGCCGGGCGTGATTGGACTGCGTGGCCCCTTGCGTAATGATGGTGTCGGCACCCTGCTTGAGCGCATCGGCCATGAGAAATTCAAGCTTGCGGGTCTTGTTGCCACCACCGCCCAGTCCGGTGCAGTCGTCACGCTTGATGTACAGATTGGGGCCACCCAAAGCCGCTGTCATGCGGGGCATGAATTCAAGGGGAGTGGGGTTGTGGGTGATGCGAATGCGGGGAAAATTGGCGAGCTTCATGGAGGCTCTCCTTATTGGTCAGGATTGGCGAGGAGGCCCAGGATCAGTTGACGGCAGCAGCGAGAAGGCTGGCTGCAGATACAATTTTTCCAATCAGGACGCAGTCTTCGTCGGTCAGTGATATTGGGGTGCGCAGATCCAGCAACTGATCCAGCACTGCCTTGGAATGGGGCATGTCCGGCCTGCTTGCAAGGTAATGCCAATGCTCATAATTGCTGGTGAATGCAACGGGTGCCGGGGTGCCAAACCACTTGATGTAAAGCCCGCGCAAACTGCATTCTTTCAGGAAGCGCTCAATTTGATGCGGCTTCAAGTTCAAAGTGAATTGAATCGAGCTCGCGACAAACTCTTCGTTGGCATCGCGCGCCGGAATCGAAACATGCTCGGCTTTGGTCAGCTCTCGTTCAAGCGTGGCGTAGATATGGTTCCAGCGCAGCCCGCGATCGGCGAGCTGGCCAACTTGCGGTCGTAGCAGGCTGGCGGCAAGATTCGACATGCGCATGCTGAAGTTGGGCGTGACGTACTTCCAGCGCTCGAACACTTCAGCGGCAGGCTTCAGGATGTGCTGGTCATACATCATGTAACAGCCCGACATCAATATGGCCTGCGCGGCGATGTCATCGTCATCCGTCACCAGCAAGCCGCCTTCGCCAGAGTTGATGTGCTTGTAGGTTTGCGCGCTGTAGCAACCCACCTTGCCCCACGTGCCAGTGTGTTTGCCGGCCCATTTGGCACCCATGGTGTGAGCGCAGTCCTCAATGACGGCAATTCCGTACTTGTCGCAAATGGCCATCACCTTCTTCAAGTCGGCAATGTGGCCGCGCATATGGGAAAGTAGAAAGACTTTGGCACCACTTGTCGCCGCCTTCCGCTCCAGGTCGGCCATGTCGGTCATGTAGTCAGCGCTGGTTTCAATCAGAATCGCATCGGCGCCCGCATGAGCGATGGCACCCGGCACAGGCGATAGCGTGAAGGTGCTGGTCAACACTTGGTCGCCCGCCTTCACGCCCAGCGCCTTGAGGGCAATGAACATCGCGGCACCGCATGAGCTGACGGCCACGCAGTACTTGCTGCCCACATAACCGGCGTACTCCTGCTCCAGTAGCGAAGGCTCGGGGTAGCCCACGCCCTGCTCGCCATAGCGATGCAGGCGACCCGAGCGCATCAACGCAATTGCGCGCTCGATCGCCTCTTCTGGAATGGGCTCGGGTGTGCTCAGGTCCTTGCCGAACCACAGGCCGTCATGCCCAGGCGGCGCGATTGATGCTGGCGCTATCGAAGATGAAGACAAGGCGCAATCAGTGCTGATGTCCAGCGAGCGTACCCAGCTCGAAGGATTCTTGCGGGAAATATTTTTTCAATCGAATGTCACCTGTACGCGCATGCCCCTCCATGCCTTCAAGGCGCGAAATTCTGGCAGCGACCTGGCCGACGGCGCGGCTGGCACCTTGCGTCAGTCGCTGGTAGGTCACGGTCTTGATGAACTTGCCGACACTCAAGCCGCCCGAGTAACGCGCTGCGCCCCGGGTCGGCAAGATGTGATTCGGGCCAGCGCATTTGTCGCCATAGGCCACGGTGGTTTCTTCACCCAGAAAGAGTGAACCGTAGTTGGATAAATGGGCCAGCCACCAATCAAGGTCTTTGGCAAACACCTGCAGATGCTCGGGCGCGTACTGGTCGCTGATCTCGACCAATTCTTCCCGGCTACCTGCCAGCACCACCTCACCATAGTCACGCCAAGCCGCTGTTGCCGCGTTGCGAGCCAGTTCGGGCAGGGCAGCAATCACCGACGGCATGATCTCAATCACCTTGAGTCCCAGCTCGCGCGAAGTGGTGTACAGCCAAACGGGAGAATCCGGGCCATGCTCAGCCTGGCCAGCCAGATCAGCCGCAACCAGGTTAACGTCGGCGGTTTCATCAGCAATGATGGCGGACTCGGTCGGGCCGGCCACCACATCGATGCCGATGCGACCAAACAGAGAGCGCTTGGCCTCAGCCACAAAGCGATTGCCGGGGCCAACGATCACATCGGCGGGTTTGGGTGAGTACAGACCGTAAGCCATGGCTGCAATGCCCTGCACGCCACCAAGTGCGAGAACAATGTCTGCACCGCAAAGCTTCATGGTGTGCAAGATGGCAGGGTTTACGCCAGCCTCTTTATGTGCAGGTGAGGTGGCCACAATGTTGGGTACGCCCGCAACCTTGGCGGTACACACGCTCATGATGGCCGATGCCGCATGGGCGTAGCGACCGCCCGGCACGTAGCAACCTGCAGTATTGACCGGGATCAGTTTCTGCCCAGCCGTCAGACCGTTGATCAGCTCGACCTCAAACTCATGGAGCGACTCTCGCTGGCGCAGCGCAAAGTCCCTGACTCGTGAATATGCAAAATCAAGGTCGTCGAGCACGCCCTGCGAAAGCTTCCTGGAAGCATTCGCAAAGTCATCTTCGCTCACCACAATGTTGCCATGCCAGCCGTCGAAGTCACGTGCGTACTTTTCAACCGCTTCCCGGCCATTTTTTTGTATGTCTGCCAGCAAGCGCTGTACCGTCTCGGACGTCGCGTTGTCGATCTCCTCTTGCGGCGGATTGGCTTTTTTAAGATATTCGATCGTCATGCATCGCTTTCAAAATATTGGTAACGGATCAACCGCGGCCCTTCCAGGGGACCACGCGGCGTTCAACGAAACGCACCAGATGGTCAAAGGCGTAGGCAATCGCCGCGATCACCACGATCCCCATGATGACAATGGGCGTCTGCAGGAATCGCGACGCTGACAAGACCATGTAACCCAGGCCGGAGGTGGCGGCGACCATTTCGGCTGCCACCAGCGTGGTCCAGCCAAATCCGATGCCAACACGCATCGCGGTGAATATTTCCGGCATGGCTGACGGCAAGACCACGAGGCGAATCACTTGCCAGCGGGTTGCACCAAAGGAATAGGCAGCATGAATCTGTTCAATGGCCGCAGACCTGACACCTGCTCTCGCTCCCAGTGCCATGGGTGCCAGTACCGACAGAAAAATCAGCAGTACCTTGGACAACTCATCGATGCCAAACCAGATGATCATGAGCGGCAGGTAAGCCAGTGGCGGAATTGGGCGATAGAACTCGATAGGGGGGTCAAAAAGTCCGCGCGCGAATGGGCTCATACCCATCGCAATACCAAGCGGAATACCGATGACGCAAGCGAGTAAAAATGCGCCAAAGACCCGCAGCGTGCTGACCCAGATGTGTTCCCAGAAACTGGCGCCGGTAAAACCGTCCTTCAGGATGCCCAGAAAAGCGTCTATCACGCCCATCGGCGAGGGCAGGAAAAGAGGCTTGACGAAGCCTGCATACGTGATGAACCACCAAAAAGTGATCAACCCGACAATGACGATTACGCTGATCTTGAGGCTCTCGCCTTGGCCTGGCACGCCATAGACTTCACCGGGCTTGGCCGGTTTGGCTTTCATGAAACCACCTAGGATGCCGTTGCCAGTCGTTGCACGGGCGTCACTCATTCTCGGCTCCTGCTTCGTCAGCAAAGATGATCTTCAATATTTTTTCCCGGAGAGCAATGAACTCCGCGGACGCCTTGATCTCACGGGCATTGCCAGTCTCGAAATATTGTCGGCTAAACGGCAAATCGAAAACATGTGAAATGCGGCCAGGGCGAGGCGACATCACGATCAACTTGGTGCCCATGAACAGCGCTTCTTCAACACTGTGGGTGATGAAAAACACCATCTTGCCGGTGTCTCGCCACACTTTCAGAATCAACTCCTGCGCCCGCTCACGCGTCAGCGCGTCAAGCGCGCCCAGTGGCTCATCCATCAACAAGATGGCAGGGTCACTGGTCAGCGCCCGGGCAATGCCAACGCGTTGTTGCATACCGCCAGACAACTCGTAGGTGGCCGCTTGTTCAAACTGTTCGAGCCCAAGCAGTTTGATGAAATCTCTGGCAATTTTCTCGCGATTAGCTTTGTCGTGCCCCTGAATTCTCAAACCAAACGCCACATTGTCCAGCACGTTCAACCATGGAAGCAGGGCGTGCTTCTGGAAAACGACCGAGCGATCTGCCCCGGGGCCGGTGACAACTCTTCCGTTCAGTGAAATTTCCCCTTCACTGGGAGCCATGAACCCGGCCATCAGATTGAGCAGCGTTGATTTGCCGCAGCCCGATGCGCCAAGCGCCACCACGAAGTCCTTTTCATGAATCTCAAGGTCGATATTCTGGAGCGCATGGACAGCCGGCTTGCCGGGCACCGGATAGAACACCGACACATTTCGGATGGCAAGTGCAGTCATTGGAAGCTTCAAGGTGATAGTGCGAAGTGCTGACCTGACCCGCACAGGTCAGCACTTGCGGAGCAGCGCGGGTTTACTTGCCAGCAGCAGCTTTGGCAAAGTCGGCATTCACGAACTTTGCATAGCTGTCTGCTGCCGCGTTGATGCGGCCAACACTCTTGAGAAAGTCAGCGGTCGACTTGATCGTCGTGGCAGCTCCACCCCCCATCCAGGCGGCCGACATATTCACTTCGCCATCGGGGTAGGCTGCGCCTTCCAATGCCGACACGACGGCAGCCGGAGTGATCCCGACATTGGTGGCAACGGCTTTGACCTTCGGCGAATCGGCGTTCCACGCGGCCTTGTTATTGGTGTAGTCGCCGTTGATCTGGTTCATGGCTTTCAGGAAGTTGATCAACCCATCGCGGTTGGCCGCGGCAAATTTGTTGGTGACGACCCAGCCATTGAAGGTGGGGAAACCCGTTTTGGCAACGATGCCTGCAGTAGTCATCACCTTGCCGTTCTCACGAATCTTGGCCTGGACCGGATACCAGACGAAAGCTGCGTCGACTGCGTTTTGGGCCCACGCGGCGGCGATCTCAGCGGGCGACATGCCGACGACCGTCACATCTTTCTCCGTCAGGTTGTACATTTTCAATGCGCCCATCAGTGAGAAGTGCGCTGTGGAGCCAATCGGCACAGCAATGCGCTTGCCCTTCAGATCGGCGGGCTTTTCAATGCCAGCGCCATTGCGGGTAATCAGTGCCTCTGAACTGTCAATGGCCTTGCCTACGGAAATCATCTGATAGTCGAGCCCGGAGCTCGTACCGGCTGACAAGGGCACAGACCCGATCTCGGAGATCACAATGCCGCCAGAGGCCATGGCCGCGTTCACTTCAGCGCCAGAGGCGAATTGGCGCCACTCAATGGTCCAGCCGGTAGCTTTTTCAAGAGACCCGTCGGCCACGATGGCTTTGTAGGGTGCGGGGTCGCCAAAGTGGCCAATGATCACCTTGGTTTGAGCTACCGCTTGTGAAGCCGGGATCACTGCGAAGGCGGAGCTGACGAGTAGTGCTTTTAGCAGGTGCTTCATGACGGCCATTCTCCATTGGTAAAGAAAGGATGCAAATGAATTGGCGAGTTGAATCAGGCGCACTTGCAGACTCGCACGTGTACGAACTCAACAATAGGTAAATCCACTTCTTTGAAAGAGTGCCAGATTGTCTTTTATCTGGCCAAAATGAAAAATACCGGATTTGTCATCGTGCTTTGAAAGTATGCGCCAGAAGTGCAACGCTGCAAGGGCGCGCGACACTCGCTGCAGTGCAGCCTGCCGCGGAAAGCCGGCGATCGTGAGCGTCGACAGAATCGTTTTGCGTTGCATTCCATCCTCCGGCTGAACAGGGACAGACATCGGCATACATGTCGGCGATAGAACGTCGCGACATACGTTGACTAGAATGTCGACGAGGCGATAGGCGCGGTCCCCGGCAAGTATCGCGCCTCCCCGTTTGTGTTTGGGTTGGACACACGAGTGACGCCCCGCGCCACGTTGCATACTCGTCGTGCGACTCCGGCGCGATCGAACGATCACTATGCTCCGGACGGGGCTACTGCTCAAGCGCCTTCGGGCGCCCGGAACGGTTGGGGTCTTGGGTCCGCAAGCCCTGTGCGGTCGTTGGTCTTGAAAGGCAGGGGCTTGGCGGCGGGGTTTCCGGTGCGGGTGCCGGAATGCACTTTCCAAGGGTGAACTGAGGGTGCTGGCCAGCCGTCCGGCACGGGTATGATCAGTTGGTCACGAAGCGTCGGGTACGCATGAACAATTATACGAATCGCACCTGGGCCGAAATTGAGCCGGGTGCCTCCGAGCAACTCACCCATACGGTGACGGCGGCGGATGTCGAGGCGCTGTCGCTCGTTGCTGGCGATGTCGAGGCCTTTCACCTGCGGCAGGCAGCACTTGGCCACGATGGCTCGGCGCCGGGTGCCGCCGCCGTCGCGCTCGTTGCGGGACTGCTCAATCGCCGCCTGCCGGGGCCGGGCAGCGCCATCACCGCGACGCAGTTGCACTACACCGGCCGGCTCTACGCGGGCGACGTGCTCACGGTTCACGTGCGCGCGCAAACCAAGCTGCCTGATGGCCGCAGCATCGATTTCGAGTGCGGGTGCCGCAACCAGCGCGGCGAGATCCTGGTCCGCGGCATTGCGACGGTCCTGGCGCCCACGGCGCGCATCGAATACGACGACCTCGCCACGCCCGACGTCATCCTTCGCCACAGCGACGGCCTCGGGCGCCTGTTTGTCCGCTGCAAGGCGCTCGAGCCGGTGGTCTGTGCGGTCGTGTGTCCGGGCGACCGCGATTCGTTGCTGGGCGCGATCGAAGCCGCGCGTCGCGGCCTGATCGTGCCGATCCTCGTGGGCCCGGTGGCCAAGATCCGCGCCGCGGCCGCGGCGGCGGAAGTGGACCTCGCGCCATATCGCATCGTCGACGCGCCGCACAGCCACGGCGCAGCGTCGATCGCCGTGGCGATGGCCCGCGCGGGCGAAGTCGAGGCGCTGATGAAGGGCAGCCTGCACACCGACGAGTTGATGGGCGCGGTGCTCGACAGCGCCACGGGGTTGCGTACCGATCGCCGCGTCAGCCACGTATTCGTGATGGATGTGCCGGCGTATCCGCGGCTGCTGCTGATCACCGACGCCGCGATCAACCTGGCGCCCGACCTCGATGTCAAAGCCGACATCTGCCGCAACGCGATCGCACTGGCAAAGATCCTGGGCGTCGAGATTCCCAAGGTCGCGATCCTCGCTGCGGTGGAAACGATCAATGCAAAGATGCCGTCGACGCTTGATGCGGCCGCGCTGTGCAAGATGGCGGATCGCGGCCAGATCACCGGCGCCCTGCTGGATGGCCCGCTGGCCTTCGACAACGCCGTGTCGATGGCGGCGGCGCGCACCAAGGGCATCGACTCGCCGGTGGCCGGGCAGGCCGACATCCTGCTGGTGCCCGACATCGAGGCGGGCAACATGATCGCCAAGCAGCTCACGTATCTTGCGGGCGCCGACAGCGCCGGCATCGTGCTGGGGACGCGCGTGCCGATCGTGCTGACGTCGCGCGCCGATAGCGTGCGCGTGCGGCTCGCGTCGACCGCGGTGATGAAACTCGTGGCGCACGACCTGCGCGCACGCCGCGCCACCACCGCCTGAAGGGTGCGGCTGTGATGTCCGCCGCCACGCTCGTCCTCAACGCGGGCTCGTCGAGCCTCAAGTTCTCACTGTTCACGCAAGGGGCGCGCGGCCCCGAGCTGATCCAGCGCGGCCATCTCGACGGGCTGACGACAATCGCGCGCTTCGACGCGAAATCCGCGGCGGGCGCTGCGCTGGGCCATCGCACCTGGGATCACGCGCTCGGTCACGCTGGCGCGCTCGCCTTTCTGTTCGACTACCTCGGGTCCGATGCGCTGCGCGCGCATCCGTTGCGCGCCGTGGGCCATCGTGTGGTGCACGGCGGCATGCACTTTGCGCGACCGGTCGTGATGGACGATTCGATCCTCCTGCAATTGCAACGCCTGATCCCGCTGGCGCCGCTGCATCAGCCGCACAATCTGGCGGCCATCGCTGCGTTGCTGGACACGAAGCCGGGGCTGCCGCAGGTGGCGTGCTTCGACACCGCCTTTCACAGAACCCAATCCGGGCTCGAGCAGGCCTATGCGCTGCCGCCGTCGATCACCGCCCACGGTATCCAGCGCTACGGCTTTCATGGCCTCTCCTACGAATACATCGCCAGCGTGCTGCCCGGCATCGACGCCGTCGCTGCGCGGGGCCGTACCGTGGTGGCGCACCTTGGCAACGGCGCATCGATGTGCGCCATGTTGAACGGCCACAGCGTCGCCTCGACGATGGGCTTTTCCACGGTCGATGGCCTGATGATGGGCACTCGCAGCGGTTCGCTCGACCCCGGCATCCTGCTCTATCTGATGGACGAACTGAAGATGAACGTGCGCGCCATCGAGGACCTGATCTACCGGCACTCGGGCTTGTTGGGCGTGTCGGGCCTCTCAAGCGACATGCGCACGCTGCAGGCCAGCAGCGATCCGCGGGCGCGCTTCGCGATCGAACTCTTTTGCTACCGGATCGGGCGGGAGCTGGGGTCGCTGGCTGCGGCGCTGGGCGGTCTCGACGCGCTGGTATTCACCGGCGGCATCGGCGAGCATGCGGCGCCGCTGCGTGAGCGGATCGTGAACGCGGCAGGCTGGCTGGGATTCGCCCTCGACCCGGCTGCCAACGCGCACAATGGTCCACGGATCAGCAAGTCCGGCGCGGTGCCGGTGTGGGTGATTCCCGCGGACGAGGAGCGGATGATCGCGCGCCATACCAGCGCGCTGGTCGACGGGAGCATGCAATGAGCGAAATGCGAATCGAAAAGGATGCGCTGGGCGAGGTCCCGGTGCCGGCGGCGCGATTGTGGGGCGCGCAGACGCAGCGGTCCATCGACAACTTTCCGATCGGCGTGGCGCGCTTCGCCTTTGGCCGGCCCGTTGTGCGGGCATTCGGTCTCGTCAAGTTCGCGGCGGCGCGCGCCAATGCTGAACTGGGCGTGCTGGCGAAGGACAAGGCCGCGCTGATCGAGCGTGCAGCGCAGGAAGTCATCGACGGGACGTGGGACGGCGAGTTTCCGCTGGTGGTGTTCCAGACCGGGTCCGGCACGCAGTCGAACATGAATGCCAACGAAGTGATCGCCAACCGCGCGATCCAGATGAGCGGCGGCGTCGTGGGCTCGAAGAAGCCCGTGATTCCCAACGACGACGTCAACCGCAGCCAGTCGTCCAACGATGCGTTCCCGGCCGTGATGCACATCGCGACGGTCGAGGAACTCGACGGCACGTTGCTGCCGGCCATCGCCGCGTTGCGCGCGACGCTGGACGCGAAGGCGCGCGCCTTTGCCGACGTGGTGATGCTGGGCCGGACGCACCTGCAGGATGCGACGCCCGTCACGCTGGGCCAGGTGCTGTCGGGCTATGTCGCGCAGCTGGACGATGCGGCCGGCTTCGTGCGCGCCGCGCGGGACGCGCTCTATCCGCTGGCCCTGGGTGGCACGGCGGTGGGCACGGGCATCAATGCGCCGGCAGCGTTCGGCGCGCTGGTGGCGAAGCATCTGGCGTCGATCACCGGCAAGCCTTTCATCACCGCGGCCAACAAGTTCGCCGCGCTGTCGGCGCACGATGCGATGGTCAACGCCAGCGCGGCGCTGCGCACGCTGGCCGGCATCGCGATGAAGATCGCCAACGACACGCGGCTCTACGCCAGTGGCCCGCGCGCGGGCTTCGGCGAGATCACGATTCCGGACAACGAGCCGGGCTCGTCGATCATGCCGGGCAAGATCAACCCCACGCAGAGCGAAGCGCTGACGATGGTGGCTGTGCAGGTCTTCGGCAACGACACCTCGGTGGCCTTCGCCGGCACGCAGGGCCACTTCCAGCTGAACGTGTTCAAGCCGATCATGCTGCACAACGTGCTTGAGTCGATCGAACTGCTGAGCGACGGCCTGCGTTCGTTCGTCGAACGCTGCGCGCGCGGCATCGAGCCCAACCGCGAACGCATCCGCGAGCATCTCGAGGATTCGCTGATGCTGGTCACCGCGCTGAACCCGCACATCGGCTACGAGAACTCCGCGAAGATCGCGCTGGCCGCGCATCGCGAGGGATCGAGCCTGCGCGAATCGGCGCTGAAGCTCGGCCTCGTGAGTGCCGAGGACTTCGACAAGTGGATCGATCCGGTGGCGATGACGCGGCCGGATTGATCGGTGCCAGGCTGGCGGAACCGTCCTGCGGCCCGCGCGGTCTATCCTCGACTGACATTGACGCGACGAGACTGCGATGACCCCTTTGACCCCTTTGACAAGTACCGGTAGCAAGGCAGGAACATGGCGGGCCGCCGCCATCATGGCGGCGCTGGCACTTCCGGTGCTGGCGACCGCACAGACGCCCCGTTCGCCCACGCCGGCCATCATCGACGCGCCGGTGCGCGTCACCGAACTGGCGAAGGGCCTCGACCACCCGTGGGGCCTGGCGTTTCTTCCCGATGGCCGGATGCTGGTTACCGAGCGTCCGGGTCGGTTGCAGCTCTTCGATCGCGACGGCAAGTCCCCACGCAGCATCGGCGGCCTGCCGAAGGTTCACACGGGCGGCCAGGCGGGCCTGCTGGGGGTCGCGGTTTCGCCCAGCTTCGCGCAGGACCGTCTGGTCTACCTGAGCTTCGCCGAGGCGGGTGAAGGCGGCGTCGGCACGGCAGTCGCGCGTGGACAACTGGGCGACAACGCGCTCGAAAACGTCCAGGTGATCTGGCGGCAGGTGCCCAAGGTGAGCGGTGGCAACAACCATTGGGGTTCGCGCCTGGTGTTCGCGCGCGACGGCACGCTGTACATCACCACCGGTGATCGCTACACGCAGAAGGATCGCGCGCAGGACGTGACCTCCACGCTGGGCAAGGTGGTGCGCATCAGTGCGGATGGGACCATTCCGCCAGACAATCCCCTGGTGAAACGCGACGGTGCGCGGCCGGACATCTGGTCGATCGGGCACCGCAACCTGCAGGGTGCGGCGTTGCATCCGGGCACCGGTGCGCTCTGGACGCTCGAGCACGGCGCGCGTGGCGGCGACGAGGTGAACATTCCGCAAGCCGGCAAGAACTACGGTTGGCCGGTGATCACCTATGGTGTCGATTACTCGGGCCTGAAGATCGGTGAAGGCACCGCCAAGGCCGGCATGGAACAGCCGGTGTACTACTGGGATCCGGTGATCGCGCCATCCGGTGCGGCGTTCTACACCGGCAATGCGTTTCCGGCGTGGAAAGGCAGTCTCTTCATCGGCTCGTTGAATCCTGGCGCGCTGGTGCGGCTGCAGCTCGATGGCGCGCGCGTCGTCAAGGAGGAACGCTACCTCGGCGATGTCGGCCGCGTGCGTGACGTGGTGCAGGGCCCCGATGGATTCCTGTATCTACTCATTGACGCAAACAACGGACGGCTGCTGCGCGTCGAACCAAAACCCTGAAAAAGGGGCCAGGCTCGCATTAAAAAGGGGGACAGGGTCACATTAACAAAGGGGTCAGGGTCAATCGAGCGAATTGCGTATTTGGCCGACTGCCTGCCTTATTGACCCTGACCCCTTTGTTAATGTGACCCTGAC
>JANNNM010000508.1:0-2920 GCA_031398535.1 Betaproteobacteria bacterium
AGCGCGGCTCCTGCAACCCCTGGCGTAACGCCGAGGTCGATGGTCACGTTGCCCGACAGGTCGCGAATCGCTCCACCAACCAGCGTCGCCCCGGATACCGTCATCGGCCCGTAGGGGTTCACTGTGATCGTCGCATCCCCGGGAATACCGGTCGGACCATCAAAGGCGACCAACGCGGCGTTCTGCAGATAGATCGGCACCAGGTCGCCAATCGCGAGTCCGACCAGCGGCGGGGCACTCCGGTTGCAACTGGTTGCCGACGCGGCCATGATCAAGGGATTCCACGTTGCCCCATGGTCCGTGGAGCGAAAGACGGTGTTGTCAGGCGCGCCGCCAATCGGCTTGAAAACCAATGCATACAACAGCCCTGATATGTCCGGACTCGGTTGCACCCACATGTGCGCTGTGCCAATGGCGGGCATCTGCGTCCAGTCATCGCCGCCATTCCGCGAAACATTGAAATGCAGACCGCTGTTGCCCGCCACCGTTGCGTAAAGGATGTCGGGATCGACTGCATCGACAGTCAATTTGTAGTCCAACTGGGGGCGATATCCGCGCATTGCCATGGGCCGCCAGGTTTCACCCCGGTCATTGGAACGGCGACCGGCATTCGTCACCAGCCCATAGACGATCTCCGGATGCGCGATCGAATAGGCGGCGACTTCGCTGAATGAAGGAATGGGCCCGTTTCGCCATGTCACGCCGTGATCAAGCGACCGGCCCGAGACGCCGCAAGAGCTGTTCATTGAAACAACGCCGCCATCCGGTGCCACGCTGAGTGATGGCACGCATGCCATGTCCGAGCGCACTTTGGTCCATGAAACGCCGCGATGGGACGAGCGATAGAGTGCATATCGCCCGGGCATGGCATCGTCAAAGTCCACCACGTACATTTCGGCGCTGTTCAACGGGACGACCACGAATTCAGTGTAGGGCCATTGCGAACCGGTCCGCCCGAAATCCCACAGGACCGTGACTTTGCCGCTGGCAATGTCCACGCGAACCGCTTGCCGGTTCTGAACGCCACCGGAACCGGTTTGGCCGAAAATGACGGTCGGGTCGTCGAACGCGATCTGTTGGGTCGCGTAGAGAAACGCCAGCTTGCAGTCGCCGATGGTTTGTTCGACGTATTGCGCCACTGCGGCGTTGTCGCACGCAACCAACGCCAAAAGGCATGCGCTCGCGCATCGGCGGAACGTCCCGCGACCTGATGAGGTGCCAACGGTTGGGGTGCGCAAGCTGGGTCCTGAAGGAAATCGGAACGTGCAGGAGTGACCGCAGTGGATTCTACCGTCGTCATCCTGGAAGGGCGAGACTGCTGCCATCCAGTTGCTGCGAGCGCACAACCTCCCAATGGCCACTTCGCCTGGACTGCAACACGCGTGGATTATGATGCCTGGACTACCAGACGCCCGATCCCCTCCTCCCATGCTCATCAGCTGTGTCGCCTACCAGAACGGCCGCAAGATCGCCGACCTCCCCAAGGAGGACATCAGCGAGTACGTCAGCCGTCCCGATTGCTTCGTCTGGGTCGCGCTGTTCGAACCGGGGCCGGAGGAACTTGAAGAAATGGCCGAGGAATTCGGCCTGCACGAACTGGCAGTGGACGATGCGCGCCACGGCCACCAGCGGCCGAAGATCGAGGAGTACGGCGACTCGCTCTTCGCGGTGCTGCATACGGTGGAACTGGCAAAGGACGCCGCGGGCGAGGGATCGCTCGTCAGCGGCGAAGTCGACATCTTCGTCGGCCCCAACTACATCCTGTCGGTCCGGCATCGCACGCAGGTGGGCTTTGCCGCAGTCCGCGCGCGCACGGAACGCGAGCCGGACCTGTTGCGCCATGGCTCGGGCTATGTGTTCTACGCGCTGATGGACAACGTCGTCGACCGCTATTTCCCCGTCATCGACGCGCTCGAAACTGAACTGGAGTCGATCGAGGAACAGATCTTCGCGCACAACGCCGCGCGCCCGAACATCGAGGCGCTCTACGCGTTGAAGCAGAAGCTGATGGTGCTGAAGCACGCGGTGGATCCGCTGATGGAGGCCACCGGCCGGCTGTATGGGGGTCGCGTGCCGCAGATCTGCACCGGCATGGGCGAATACTTCCGCGACGTGTATGACCACCTGCACCGCATCCACGCGTCGATCGAAGGCATCCGCGAAATGCTGACCACCGCCATCCAGGTGAACCTCGGCATGATCTCGCTGGGCGAGAGCGAAGTGACGAAGAAGCTGGCTGCCTGGGCCGCCATCATCGCGGTGCCCACGATGCTGGCCGGCATCTACGGCATGAACTTCGAGCACATGCCGGAACTGAAGTGGAGCTTCGGCTATCCGCTGGCGATCGGCGTGATGCTCGTCATCGATGCCTATCTCTACTATCACTTCCGCAAGGTGAAGTGGCTTTAGGTTTGGCCTGATATCGGGGCATGACGCCTGAAGGCGAGGCTTTCAGCCTCGCAGGTTCGATGCCTCAATGCGGATGCCCAGGGTTCGCCGCCGACGCCACCACCGGAATCACCCGCGCCCCCGATGCCACCGGCGTCTCCAGCGGCCACGTCGGCTGCAACGTCGCATGCTGGATGCGGAATTCGTCCGCCAGCATCCGCCGTGCCCGCGCCAGCGTGCCCGGCCACGCATCGGCATTGGCGATGCCAAGATGCGCCGACAGCGCCACCCCTTCCGCCGACATCGTCCAGACATGCAGGTCGTGCACATCGTGCACACCGGGCAGCTCGGCCAAGCGGCGGCCGATCGCGTCGTAGTCGAGGTGCGTGGGCACGCCATCGAGCAGCACGCCCGTCGATTGCTTCAGCAACTGCCACGTCGAGCGCAGGATCAGCACGCCGACGACGATCGACAGGATCGGGTCGATCGGCATCCAGCCGGTCGCCATGATCACGCCGCCCGCGATCACCGC
>JANNNM010000534.1:0-6411 GCA_031398535.1 Betaproteobacteria bacterium
TTGCCGACGTGGTCCGCGAAGCCATCGCCGAATTGCATCCGGCCGTCGAAGCCGTTGCGCGCTGAGCGCGCGCGTCGCCGGCGCGGCGCATCCTCGCGATGAAGCTGTCGGTCCTCGACCAGTCGACCTCGCCGGCGGGCCAGGGCCAGGACGTCGCCATCCGCGAGTCGATGGCGCTCGCGCGGCATTGCGATGCGCTGGGCTTCCACCGGTACTGGGTGTCCGAGCATCACAACAGCGGCAGCATCGTCGGCACGGCACCGGAGGTGCTGATGGCGGCGATTGCCGCGACCACGGACCGCATCCGCATCGGTAGCGCCGGCGTGATGCTGCCGCACTACAGCGCGCTCAAGGTGGCGGAGCAGTTCCGCGTGCTCGAGGCGATTGCGCCGGGCCGCATCGACCTCGGCGTCGGGCGCGCGCCCGGATCAGACCGGCTCACTGCGCATGCGCTGAATCCATACGCCAACGCGCACGACGAGTTTCCGCAGCAGGTCCGCGATCTCGATGCCTGGGTATCCGGCCTGCCGCTGCCCGACGCGCATCCGTATCGCACGATCAAGGCCCATCCCACCGGCGACACGCGGCCTGAACTGTGGATCCTCGGCAGCTCCGACTATGGCGCGCAGCTGGCCGCGCATTTCGGGCTGCCGTATGCCTTTGCCTACTTCTTCAGCGATGGCCGCGGCGTCGAGGATGCGCTGCACCTGTACCGGACCCGCTTCAAGCGGAGCGCGCGTCTGGCGCAGCCGCAGGCAACGATCTGCGTGTGGGCGCTGGCGGCCGACACCGAAACCGAAGCCCGGCGGTTGTTGCAGACGCGCGAGCACTGGCGGGCGGGCTTCGAGCAGGGCATCCGCAATGCGCTGGTGACGCCGGAGGAAGCCGCCGCGCATCCGTACACGGAGGCCGAGCGCGCGACGATCGAAGCCTTGCGGCGCAAGGCGATCGTCGGCACCGGGCCGCAGGTGGCGCAGCGGCTGCGCGAACTGGCGGCGCAACTGGCACTTGACGAGCTTGTCGTGGTCACGTGGACGCACGACTATGCGGCACGCGCGCACTCCTATGCGCTGCTGGCCCGGGAATTCGGATTGCTCCGGGCCTGAGTTCGCGTCACGGCAGCAGCGTCACCGGCACCGTGGTGTTGCGCAACAGGTCCGTCGTGGTCGACCCCAGGATCTGCTGCGATGCGCCGCGCCCGCTGCATCCGACGTAGATCTGCGCAGCCTGCTGCTCGGCGGCAAACTGGGCGATCGACGGCCCCGGCTCGCCGATGCGGACCACCAGCGAATACTTGATGCCCGCGGCATCCAGCGCCTTCCGTGCATAGGCCGACGCGGCCACACCGGTTTCTTCGTGATAGGCATGCAACGCCGCCTCGTCGACGAAGCGGGAGACATCGAAGGGCACCGGCCGTTGCGCGTTGACGAGAAAGACCTCAGGCACGTCGCGGAACAGCGCGAACTGGCTGATGAAGCGGTCGACCCCGCGGGCGGCCGCATCGGATTCGTCCACCGCAAGGATGATCCGCGGTCGCGTCGGCGCGGGACCCGCCGCAGCCACCGCCGCGATGTGCGCCGTCTCGGCGACGGCATGGTCCCCGGCTCTTGACGACAGCCACTTGCCGACCACCACGACCAACAGGGCGCCTGCGGCGGGCGCGACATAGTGCAGCCAGTGCGCGTTGTCGTTCACCCAGTCCTTCACCAGCGGATCCGTGATCGCCATTTCCCCCGCCACCCAACCCAGCAACGCGCCGCCGATGGTGATGATAACGGGCCAGCGTTCCATGACCTTCATCAGCAGCGTGCTGCCGAAGATCACCAGCGGGATGCTGATCAGCAGCCCGAGGATCAACAACGTCATGCTGCCCTTGGCGGCGGCCGCGACGGCAATCACGTTGTCGAGGCTCATCACCAGGTCGGCGATCAGGATCGTGCGGATGGCGGTGGCCATGCCGCCCTGTGCGCTGCCACCCCCGCCGTGCGCCTCTTCCTTCTCTGGCAGCAGCAGCTGGATGCCGATCCATAGCAGCAGGACCGCGCCAATGATCTTGAGATAGGGCAGCGTCAGCAACTTCACCGCGACGATCGTGAGGATGATCCGCATCACCACCGCCGCCGCGCTGCCCCAGAGGACCGCCTGCTTCTGCTGCTTGGCAGGCAGCGACCGGGCCGCCAGCGCGATCACCACGGCGTTGTCGCCGGATAGAACGATGTTGATCCCGATGATCTCGAGCAGGGCGATCCAGAAAGTCGTGTCGGAGAATGTCATGTCTTGTTGGTGTAGTCGTTGCGAAACGGTGGGGGGATGCTACGCGTGCACGATGGCGTTCCTCCCCAGGCCGGTAACGTGGCGTCGAGCGCGGCGGCGGGCAGTTGGCGATGGTTGGGGCACCGGGTCATGGCGCGTCTGACGCGCACCTTGCCGTGTGCAATGCCGCTGTCCCGCCGGGGATTATTGGCGCCCGTGCGGAATTAGTCCAGTCGGAGCGTCCACGATGCCTGCTGGATGCCCTGACTGGTCATGGTGTCAAGTGGCGTGGATGCGGTACCTGTCAGGCCAGCCGGCGCACGATGGCCTGCGCCAGGTCGGTGGTCGACGCATTGCCGCCCAGGTCGCGCGTGCGCACGCCGTCGGCGTTCAGCGTCGTGTTGATCGCGGCCCGCAGGTTCGTCGCGCGATCGGTCAGTCCAACGTGATCGAGCATCATCGCCGCGGCCAGCAGCAGCGCCAGCGGATTGGCGATGCCCATGCCGGCGATGTCGGGGGCGGAACCATGCACGGCTTCGAAGATCGCGGCGGTCTCGCCGATGTTGGCCCCCGGGGCCATGCCGAGGCCGCCAACGAGGCCCGCGATTTCATCGGACAGGATGTCGCCGAACAGATTGGTCGTGACGATGACATCGAATTGCCACGGGTTCAGCACCAGCTGCATCGCGCAGGCATCGACGATCCGGTCGTCCACGGCCACGCGGCCGTCGTACTTCTGTGCAACATCCTTTGCGGCTTCAAGGAAGAGCCCGGTCAGCGCCTTCAGCACGTTGGCCTTGTGCACGATGGTGACCTTCTTGCGCTGGTTGCGCACCGCGTAGTCGAACGCGAACTCGGCGATCCGCCGCGATCCGGCCCGCGTATTGACGCCGGACGAGACCGCCACCGCATGCGGATCGCCATCGATCGGGATGTAGTGCTCGAAGCCGACGTACAACCCTTCGAGATTCTCGCGGACCAGCACCAGGTCGATGTCCTCGAAGCGTCCGCCCGGAATGAGCGTGAGCGCCGGGCGCACGTTGGCGTAGAGCTTGAATTCCTCGCGCAGCCGCACGTTGACCGATCGGAAGCCGCCACCGACCGGCGTGGCCAGCGGTCCCTTCAGCGCGAGATGCGTGCGACGGATGCTGTCGAGCAGTGCGGCGGGAAGGGGATCACCGACCGCCGTGACTGCCGCCATGCCGCCAGCCTGCGGATCCCAGGCGAAAGGCTTGCCGAGGTGATCGAGGACCGACACCACGGCCTGCGTGATCTCGGGGCCGATGCCGTCGCCGGCGATCAGCGTGGCGGGGATGGGCGTGTTACCGGGCGTTGGGGTCATGGAGACTCGAACAAGGTTGCTGCTACCGATGCCTCCATTTGGTGCGGCAATGTCTGTGCGCTGCCTGCATCGTTCAGCCGTAATCCTACAGCAGCCGCTGTGGTATCGCATGACCGCCGTGCATGCGCGATGTCGCGGCAAGCGCCTGCAGTCGCGAGACCATCGCGCGTTTGCAGTACACTTGCGCGGGTTTGCAATCCCCGACCTTGACACGCGGCGCAGCCAGCCGCCATGGATCTCGCGGCAATGAGCGAAGCTACGCCTCCCGACCCGTCCGAAACCGCACGCCGCGCCGCGCTGCAGGAAGCCCTGATGCGCGGCCTCGGCGTGCCGGGGGCCACGCTGCCGCAGGGGCTCGACGAGCCCACGATGGAAGCCCTGGGCGCGTTATTGCGCGAGATGACGCAGGGCACCGTCGACATGCTGCGCAACCGCTCGCAGGCCAAGAGCAGCATCCACGCGGAAATGACGATCATCGGTCCGCACGCGGTGAATCCGCTCAAGGCCGCCTGGGACGTCGACGTCGCCTTACGCCACTTGCTGGCACCCCAGCGCGTCGACCTCATGTCGCCGGTCCGTGCGACCACCGATGCGTGGGATGACCTGCGCGCGCACGATCGCGGGCTGGCGGCCGGCATCGAGGCCGCGTTGCAGACGCTGCTGAAGCGCTTCTCGCCGGAATCCTTCGAGGAGCGGCTGGGCGCCAAGGGCGGCGCCTTCGGCTTCATGTCCGGCAACAAGAAGGCGCGGCAGTGGGACCTGCTGCTCGAACTCTACGAGGACATTGCACGCGAGGCGCAGGACGACTTCTGGTCGATCTTCGAGCGCGAGTTCAGGCGTGCCTACGCCATCGGCCAGGACACCGTGCCGCTGTCACCCAAGGCCACGGGAACACCCGGCACCTGACCGTCGCGTCCGCAGGTCCGGTATGCGGACCCGCCGCACGGTCAGTCGACCGTATCGCTCGTCTGGCGCAGGATGCCGGTCGTCATCCGCAGCAGTCCCGACATGTGGCTCAGCATGTTCAGCACCAGCCGCCGGTACAGTTCCGGATGCACCGCATGGATCGCGTCCAGGTTCTTGCGCGACAGGCTGTAGGTGACGACCTCGTTCTCCGCCACGGCCGTCACCGAGCGCGTGCCGCCCTCGATCATCGCCGACTCGCCGAAGATCACGCCGGGGGCCAGCGTCACCACGCGGCGCATCTTGCCGCGCGCTTCGGGGTCCTCGTCGACGATGCTGACCGCCCCACGCGCCAGCAGATACAGCCGGTCGCCGGTCTGGCCCTCGTGGTAGAGCGCCGACCGCGTGGGAAAGAGCTGCCGGTCGAGGTAGGGCTTCATGAACTGCAGCTCATCCCTGGTCAGGCCTTCCAGCAGCGCAAACTCGCCGATGGACAGTTCGCGGTCGACATCGCCGATCTGCGATTTGCGCAGCAGCTCGTTCTCGACCCATTCGAGCGCCCGGTCGGCATCATCGAACCAGTCAGCGTGATGGCGCTCGATGAACACACCGGCACCCGTCACGGCGCGCCCCAGCTTGCTGGTGGCGGTCAGGTGCGCCAGCAATAACGCGATGCCCTTGTCGCGCAGCCGTGCCGACAACCGGTGCAGCATCAGTGCGCCGGAGGCATCGATCATGTTGACACGGCGCAGGTCGAGGATCACGTAGCGCGCGTTCTGCGCCGCGCGCGTCACTTCGAGCGCCAGCCGGTCGGCCGTGCCGAAGAAGATCGCGCCGTCGAGCTCGATGATCTTGATCTGGTGACCCTCGACGCGCAGGAAGCTCGCCTGCTCCGGCGGATACACGCGGCGCGAGCCCCGCGTCACCCCCGTGGTGACCGAGCGGATCAGCGACCGGTTCATCACGGCAAGGAAGAGGCCCATCGACAGGATGAGGCCGGTGACGACCGCGGCGATCAGCCCGAACGCGATCGTCACGCCGGCAACCAGCACCACCAGCGCGATGTTGACGATCAGTTCGCTGTCGTACTGCCCGCGGCGCACGCGCGCCAGCGTGGAGCCGGCCCAGCGATCGATGAGGCTGAATGCCAGCACCACCATGACGCCGGACAGCACGCCGATGGGGATCAGCTTCAACAACGGCGCCCCGTAGAGCAGCAGCAGCACCAGCGTGGCCGTCGTGGCGAGGCTCGACACCATGCGGCGCGGCCCGCCGCCATGCGTGGCCAGCGCGTGATGCGATGAATAGGCCACCGGCACCCCACCGAACAGCGACGACATGAAGTTGCCGCTGCCCAGTGCCACCAGCAGCCGGTTCGGGTGATGGGCGGTGTCGAGCGGGCCATCCGCCTCGCCGACGGCGGAAAGGAGGCTGTCGAGCGAACCCACCACGGCGATGGTCAGCGCCGCGACGACCAGCTCGTAGCGGTAGTGCCACACGAGGTCGAAGCCCTCGCGCGACAGGAGCGGCAGCAGCCTGTCGGGTGTGGGCAGCGCGCCGAGAAAAGGAATGCGGGGACCGAAGTCCACGCCCGGCGCAATCATTCCGATGCCCACGGCCACCAGCGTGCCGGCGGCAATGCCGATCAGCTTGGATGGCAGTCCGGGCCAGCGGCGCATCACGGTGACGATTACGACGATCGTGACCAACGCCACCAGCGCCGTCCACCAATTGATGCCATGTTTTTCCTCGCCGCCGCCACTGCTGCCGTGATGCATGCCCAGCACCTCGGGCAGCTCGTAGTACATGAGCGTGATCGCGAGGCCGGTCATCAGCCCGGCCACCACGGGGTAGGGCACGAAACGCGCAATGTTGCCGAGGCGCAGGAAACCGAACAGCACCTGCACAATGGC
>JANNNM010000554.1:0-11198 GCA_031398535.1 Betaproteobacteria bacterium
CCTTCCTTGCGCGACACCAGCGGATAGTGCCGGCAGGCATCGGCGATCACCTCATCGATGAGCGCAGCGTAGTGGTCATCGTCCACGTACGGGGTGCATTCGCATAGCAGCGCCAGCGCGCGGACATAGCGGGCGTAGAGCTGCCGCTCCCGCGGCGGAAGGTCGACGCCCAGATCCACCGTGTCCAGCCACGCGGCGGGGTCGCCGTCCGGGCTTGCCGGCGGTGCATCCGGGAGGGTGCTGGCGGGGGACCTGGAATTCATGGCTGACCTCTCTTGATGAAATGCAAACTGAACCGACCCGCGATCACGACGCCGCCTGGATGCGGCGTGATGCGTACAGCGCCGCCTCGACGCGGCTTCGCACCTGCAGCTTCTGCAACACATTGGTCACGTAGTGCTTGATGGTTTTTTCGGACAGCGAAAGCCGCATGCCGATCTCGCGGTTGGTGAGGCCGGCACCGATCAGCTCGAGGATCTCGCGCTCGCGCGGCGTCAGCTCCTGCAGCGGATCGGGCGCGCGGCCCCGCGTGAGCGCAATCAGCATCTCGGAAGCCAGCGACGGCGACACGTACGTCTCGCCCGCGGCCGCCGCGCGGATGACACGCGCCAGCTCCTGCGCCGAAACGCCCTTCAGCACATAGGCGCGCGCGCCAGCCTTGAAAGCGCCGAGAAGCTGGTCGGGATTCTCCGAGACGGTGAGCATGACGATCGTCGCGGCGGGACACGCGGTGGCGATGCGTTCGGCCGTGACCAGCCCGCTCCATCCGGGCATGCTGATGTCGAGCAACACGATGTCGGGAAGCAATTCCTGCGCGAGCGCCAGGGCTTCTTCGCCCGACGCGGCCTCGCCCACCACCACCAATCCCGGCTCCGCGGAAAGCGTGTGCACCACGCCCTGGCGAAACAACGGGTGGTCATCGACGACCAGCACGCCGATCGATTCAATCATGATCGGCTCCCGGTACCGACGTTGGAAGAATGGCAGTGATCGTGGTGCCGTGGCCGGGCGACGAGCGCAGGCGGAACGATCCACCAAGCGCCTGGATCCGTTCGCGCATCCCGGCGAGGCCGATGCGGCCAGCCACCGCCACATCGTCGACGTCGAAGCCGGGGCCGGCATCACTGACCTCGACCGTCAGTTCGCGGTCGGACAGGACCAGCCGGACGGCCTGGTCCATGGCATTGGCGTGGCGAAAACCGTTGGCCAGTGCCTCCTGCAGCAATCGATACAGCGTGATGTTGACGGAGAGCGATACATCCCTGGCGCTGCCCGTCGCCGACAACGCGACCTTGGCACCCGACTTGTACTCGTAGTCGCGAATGGCGCGCGCCGCGATCTCGGTTGTGGACAGGCCGTCGATCTCCGGCAGCGTCAGGCCCGCGGAAATTGCGCGCAAGTCCGCCAGCGCGGCCTCGAGTCCGGTCCGGATGGCCTTGAAGTCATCGTCCAACGCGCCGGGGACGCCGGATTCCGATGCCGCTTGCCGGTAGCGGTTGGCGACGGTCTCGAGGCGCATCAACGCGAAGCCCAGGTCCTGTCCCGGGCCGTCATGCAGGTCGGCGGACAGCCGGCGCATGAAGCGCTCGTTGATGGCGGTGGCACGCGCCGCCGAACCGCGCACCCGGATGTCCAGCTTGGCGTTGTGCTCCAGCAACGTCGACAGCTCGCTGACGCGTTCATGCAATTCACGCCGCTGCCGGGCGATCATCTCGCTGCCCCGGCGCACCAATCCGAAGAGCAGGACGTACATCATGCCCATCGTGGCTGCGACCACCATCCAGCTGCGCCACTTGGCGGCCGTCGTTTCGCGTTCCAGTTCGTCGGTGGTCTGGTAGAACTCGGCCGCACCAATCACCTTGCCGTGGGCCCCGGCATGCACGGGCGTGTAGGTTTCGATCAACCGGTCGTTGCGTGTGGTGCCGACCGGGCCGTGCTCGAGCTCGGAGGGAAGCGAGATCTTCGAGTACACGTCACCGCGAAGCGCGGTCGCAAGTCCCGCACCCAGCGGATACGTCCGCCCCGTGACACCGGCGACCGTGCTGTACATCACGCGGCCATCGGACCGCCAGATGTTGAACGCGACTATCTTCTGGCCTAGCGGCGTATCGGTCAGCAGCCCATCCAGCGCCAGCCGGTGAGTGTCTTCGAGGGAGTCCGAGGCAAGCAACATCTGCAGGTGGGGGGCGACCAGGCTGTCCACGTAGAGGCTCGTCACCGCGCCCAGGCGGTGGACCACGCCGTCCTCGATCTCGCGCGTGACCCAGAGGCCGATGACAACCATCCCGCCGAGCAGGATCGGCAGGCTCGCCACGAGGTACTGGCGGGAAAGGCTCAGGCGGCGAAAGGCAAGCATCGTGTCCACATCGTGGTTGAGCGTACCAAGCGCACCGGGTCGGCACCATGGACCAAGGTCGGATTGCGCGTCCGACTGACGTTCATGCCGGCACCCGCCGGCAGGCGGGCGATGGGCGGGCCGGACTAGGTCGGCGGTGCCAGCGCGGGTTTCAGGGATTGGCGGCGCGCGGCTTCAGCGTCACGCGTGCCGGTGTCTGCACGGGCGGCGGTGGTGGTGGCGGCCGGTAGAAGGCCTCGAACTGCTGCACCAGCGCCACGTAGTCGCGCGTCTCCGGGTACGGTGGAATGGTCCGCGCATATTGCTCGACCGCGCCCTCGCCGGCGTTGTACGCCGCCAGCGCTAGGCTCAGGTCCTGGTCGAATCGCTTCAGCAGGTCGCGCATATAGCGCGTGCCGATGCGCAGGTTCGTCGCGGGGTCGAACAGTTGCTGCTCGAGCGTCCGCCTGGCGTTCGGGGCGACCCCGTAACGCTCGCCGGTGGCAGGCATGATCTGCATCAGCCCCAGTGCGCCCTTGGGCGACACGGCTTGCGGCTCGAACGCCGACTCCACGGCGATCATCGCCTTGACCAGCGACGGTTCGAGACCATGGGTCTTGGCGCTGGCGTCGATCAGCGGCTTGTAGCGTTCGAGATTGGGATGCTGCGCCACGCGCAGGAAGAGCCTGTGGTTGAGCAACAGGTCGGACGGCGCTGGTGCGCCGGCGGCTGGCGGTGGCACCGGATCGAGGCTGCTGCCGCCCTTGTAGAAGAGCTGGTACCGGTCGTCGCGCTTGTCCGGGGCGAAGTGGGTGACGCCGCGCTCGTCGATGTAGGCCCAGACTTCGGCTCGGGCAGCGCTGATGGAGATGGCGGCGATCACGGCAAGTGTCGCCCAGCGGGCGCAGCGCAGTCCATGGCGCCACGCAATGGCTTCCCGAGTTCGCGCCCCAGGGGCGGCGCCGACGGACGCACGGTGGGTAGGAACACGCATGTCGCATTATCGCTCGACCGCGCAACCGGCCTCGCAAGTGCCCGACGCGCCAGCCGGTCAATGTCGGCGGTTTGTCCAATCGTTGTCCAACCGCAGACACCGAACTCGTGGAAATCGTGACGGGTCTCTAGCTTATCCGCCGGCTGATGTGGAGCATGCCGGTGGACCGCCAACTTACCAACTGGAGAAGCACACGATGACCTCGAAACTGCGCACCACCCTGGTTGCGGCTGCCGCCGCTGTCACGATCTCGGGCACGATGCCTGCCGCCCTCGCGGCGCCCACCGCACAGATTACGGGTGGCTACACGCTGGTCGAATTCTTTCCGGAATTCGTGGGCGCGCTGACCTCGCTCCAGATCGCGCCTTCGAAAAGCCTGCCCGGCACGCTGTACCAGCGGATCGGCTTCTTCCCCATCACCGGCGGACGGGTGGATGCCGCCAATGCCAAAGGCCAGATCCCGCACTCCGGAGGCCTGACCCTGACCAAGGGTCCCACGACCGTGATCCTTTCCGATTTCATCATCGACACCACCGCTGCGCCGAAGCTGACCGGCCTGGTCACGGCCAACGGGTCGATCGTCGCACGCATTCCGCTGTTCGACGTCGCGTTGCCGCCGATCACCCTTCCGCTGACGCTACCCCCGGGCCCCGAGATCCTGCTGATTGAGGGCAGCCGCATCACGTTGACGTCTGAAGCGGCCACCGCACTCAATGGTGTCTTCGCCACGAATGCCTTTACCGCGGGGTTCGGGATTGGCATTGCGTCGATCTACGGCAACTACTGATGCCGTGATCGCATGGCCGTGGATCGGTTCGATCCACGCGACCGCGCTACGGGCTCCCCGCGCTACAATCGGTTTTCCGATCGAGCAACCCGCGGGGGGCCCTCATGGCACGCAGGCAGGCCAGCGATTTTCATCCGGAAGTATTGAAGCTGTTCGATGGTTTCGTGCATGGATGGTTGAGCCGCCGCGACTTCCTTGACCGTGCCGGCAAGTATGCGGTGGGCGGCTTCACCGCCGCCGCGATGCTCGAAAGCCTGCGCCCCAATTTCGCGTATGCGCAACAGGTGCCGAAGGACGACGCGCGCATCAAGACCGAGTACCTGACCTACCCGTCGCCGCAGGGTTCGGGCACGATGCGCGGCTATTTCGCGCGGCCCGCCAACGCCACGGGCAAACTGCCCGGCGTCGTCGTCATCCACGAAAACCGCGGCCTCAATCCGTACATCGAGGATGTTGCACGGCGGCTGGCATTGGCCAATTTCCTCGCCTTCGCGCCAGATGCGCTGGCCCCGGTGGGGGGCTATCCCGGCGACGAAGCGAAAGCCGCGCAGATGTTCAGCCAGCTCGACGGCGCCAAGCGCAGCGAAGACCTGCTGGCGGCCTATACGACCTTGAAGTCGCGGCCGGACTGCACCGGCAAGGTCGGCGCCATCGGTTTCTGCTTCGGCGGCACCACGGTCGGCATGTTCGCGGTCCGGCTGCCCGATCTGGCGGCGGCCGTGCCGTTCTACGGGGGCCAACCTGCGGCCGCCGATGTCGCGAAGATCAAGGCCCCGCTGATGATCCACTACGCCGGCCTCGATGACCGCATCAATGCCGGCTGGCCTGTATTCGAGACGGCGCTGAAGGCCAACGGGACGAACTACGAAATGTTCATGTACCCGAATGTGAACCACGGCTTCCACAACGACACCACGCCTCGTTACGACGAGGCCGCCGCCAAGCTGGCATGGTCGCGGACGGTGGCGTTCCTCGACAAGAACCTCAGGTAGTTTTCAACCGATGGAGCAACGCAAGCGATGACCCCTCGTACGTCAGGTTTCCTGCATTACACGCTGGTCGGATTGGTCGCGGCCATGGTACTCACCGGCTGCGGCAAGAAGGACGACCCCGTCGCCCAGGCCGCCAAGGCGGATGTCGCCAAGGGCGTGCCCGCACCCAGCATCGAGGAAACAAAGGCCATCGCCGAGGCCGGGTTTATCTACGGCCTGCCCATCGTGATGAACTACGCGGTGATGAACGAGTTCGCCATCGACAAGAGCTCCAGCCAGTTCAAGGCGACGTTCAACTCGATACACAACGAGACGCGCGTGTCGACGTACAAGGACACCGCCGTCGTCACGCCCAACAGTGACACGCCGTACTCGCTGGTGTGGCTCAACCTGCGCGCCGAGCCGGTCGTGATCACCGTGCCTGCGGTACCGAAGGATCGGTACTACTCGGTGCAACTGGTCGACGGCAATACCTACAACTATGGATACATGGGTAGCCGTGCCACCGGCATCGAGGCCGGTCACTTCCTGGTCTCGGGTCCCGGTTGGAAAGGCGAATTGCCCGCAGGCGTCAAGAAGGCGTTCCAGTCGACCACGCCCTTTGCGCTGACCATCTTCCGCACGCAGCTCTTCAACGACAAGGACATGCCCAATGTCGTGAAGGTGCAGTCGGGTTACAACGTGCAGCCGCTGTCTGCGTTCCTGAAGCAGCCCGCCCCTGCCGCGTCCCCGGCCATCAACTTCGTCCCGGCCACCACGGCAGGCATCAAGGCCAATTTCTGGGAGTACCTCGACGCGGCATTGCAATTCGTACCTGAGGGCGCCGAGGACAAGGCGATCCGCGCCAAGCTCGCCTCCATCGGCGTCGGTCCCGGCAAGACCTTCGCGTTCAAGGATCTCTCCGCGGAGCACAAGGCGGCCATCCTGCTGGCGATGAAGGAAGGCGACGACAAGGTCGACAAGTACCTTGCGTCCGGCATGAAGGTCATCGATGGCTGGACCGTGGGTTCACTGTTCGGCGACCGCACGTTCTACAACGGCGACTGGCTGAAGCGTGCCGCGGCCGCCAAAGGCGGCATCTACGGCAACGACGCCGCCGAAGCCATGTATCCGCTCACGCGTGTCGATGGCGCGGGACAGGACATCGACACGAACAAGCACAACTACACGCTCACGTTTGCCAAGGGACAGTTCCCGCCGGTGAACGCATTCTGGTCCGTGACAATGTACGACGGGAAGTCGCAGCTGCTGATCGAGAATCCGATCAACCGGTACCTGATCAACTCGCCGATGTTGCCGTCGATGAAGAAGAATCCGGACGGATCGCTGACCCTCTACATCCAGAAGGACTCACCGGGCAAGGCGAAGGAAGCCAACTGGCTGCCGGCACCCAACGGGACGGTCTACCTGGTGATGCGCCTGTACTGGCCAAAGGACACGCCACCGTCGATCCTGCCGCCCGGCGAAGGCACGTGGAAGCCGCCGGCGGTGGTGGCGGCGAAGTAAGTCTTCGGGTAGTCCAGGGCCGCATGCTGCGGCAATAGGGAGCTCCGGTCATGAAGATCACGCGCGTCGAGATCCACCTGATCCGGGTTCCCTTCGACATGGGGGCCGCGCCCACCGCATTCGCCGGCATGAATTGGACGTCGGTCGACTCGCTGTTCGTGCGCGTGTGCACCGATGCCGGTATCGACGGTTGGGGCGAAGGTTGGGGCCACGTCGCCTGTCCGTCGACTGCCACCGCGCTCACCTCGCTGGTGGGGCCGGCGTTCATCGGTCGCGACCCCACCGACCGGTTGCGGCTGATGGCCGAGATGTCCCACCGCTTTCATATCCATGGCCGCACCGGCCCGGTGGCCTACGCGATGTCGGCCATCGAAATCGCGCTGTGGGACATCGCGGGCAAGCGCGCGTCACTGCCGATCGCGTCGCTGCTGGGCGGCGCGCCCCGCGAACTGACCGCCTATGCAAGCCTGCTGCGCTATGCCGAACCGCCGCTTGTGGCTGCCGCTTGCGAACGCGCGCTGGCGCAAGGCTACCGCCACCTCAAGTTGCATGAGGTGCGCCTTGATTCCGTGGCCGCGGCGCGCGATGCGTGCGGCGACGATGTGTGGCTGGCGCTCGACACGAATTGCCCGTGGAGTGTCGCGGAATCGATCGACCACGCGCGCGTGCTGGAGGAATCGCATCTGGCGTGGCTCGAGGAGCCGGTGTGGCCGCCCGAGGATCATCACGGACTGGCGCGCGTCCGCGCGTCGACCACGCTGCCCATTGCCGCCGGCGAAAATGTGGCCGGCGTGCACGACATGGCCACGTTGCTGGAAGCCGGTGCCATCGACATCTGCCAGCCCAGTGTGATTAAGTTCGGGGGTATCGACGCAGTCGCGCAGGCCGTCACGCTGGCGCGCGTGCACGGCATCGACTATGTGCCGCACTGCTTCTACTTCGGCCCCGGGTTCCTCGCGTCGATGCATCTTGCCGCGGCCTTCGCGCCGGACGTGGCCTTCGAACTCTTTTTCGGCGACCTCGAGGCCAGTCCATATCATGACCTGGTGCGCGCAAGGGGCGGACGGTTGAAGATGCCCGAGGGCCCGGGGCTGGGCGTCGATCCGGACATGGACGTATTGAACCGGTATCGGTTGGGCCCGGTGGTTGTGATCCCGGCCTGAACCTCAGGCGCGTCGTGTCGCGCCGACGCGCGGCGATCGCGCCGCGAGCAGCGCCCGCGCTAGTCGGGCTTGCCTGCAAAGAGGGCATTCAGCGTCTGGCCGGACGCCGCGTCGCTGAAACCCTCGAAGCTGCCCTCCTCCGCGATGCGCTTTGCCGCCTGCATGAAACCACCCCATGCGGAACGTGCCAACGCGCCGCCCACGCTGACGCGTCGCACGCCGAGTGCCGCGGCGTCCTGCAACGACATCACGCCGGCCGTACCGATCAGCAGGTTGAACGACTTCGGCGCCACCGCCGCGACGACGGCGGCAATGTCCTCACGCGTGCGCAGCCCCGGCGCGTAGAGGCAATCCGCGCCGGCGTTCGCGTAGGCCTTCAGGCGCGCAATGGTTTCCGCCAGGTCGGGGCGGCCCACGAGGAAACATTCGGCGCGCCCGATCAGCCATGTGTCACCGCCAGCCGTATCAATCGCGCGCCGCGCTGCGCGCATGCGTTCCACCGCGACGGCGATGTCGAAGAGCGGTGTCGTCGCGTCACCAGTGGAATCTTCGATCGACAATCCCGCTACACCGGTCTCGACGGCCAGCGCCACGCTCTGCGCGACTTCGGCGGCGTCGCGGCCGAAGCCGCTCTCGAAATCGGCGTTGACCGGCACGTCGGTGGCCGCGACGATGGCATGCAGATGCGCCAGCACCAGGTGGCGCGTCACGGCGTTGTCCGCATGCCCACCCGACCACGCGAAGCCGGAGCTGGTGGTCGCCAGCGCCTTGAAGCCAAGATGCTGCAGGTACAGCGCGCTGCCGACATCCCACGGGTTCGGGATGACAAAGCAGCCTGTGGCATGCAGCTCGTGGAACGCGCGGCGCTTGTCGGCGATGGAAGGACGCGTGGATGTCATGATCGGAATGAAGTTGATGGCAATGCGACCAGTATGCCGCGCTCACGACACGCGCGTGAAGGCCATCACCCAATTGGTTTCCCACGTGGCGCCGCCATCGGGCGAGAACGCCTGGTCCCATTGGCATGACGTGGGCGTGATCCGCGACCACGTGAAGCGCACACGGATCGGCCTGCCGCTGAACGTGTCGTCGGCAAAGAAGGTGCCGACGCCATCGCGGAACCCGCCGCGCAGCGGCGGATCGAGCGGCCCCAGCGGCATGCGCCCGTCGAGCCACCAGATCGACCATTGCTTCGACTCGCGGTCCCACGACCGGATCGTCATGGCGCGATAGGTGCCGCCCGGAAGCTCCAGCACGTTGTCGTCGAAGGTGCCGTAGCCGCCCATCGTTTTTTGCAACACCGATGTCCCGGCAAACTCGATCCATTCGTGGTTGCCGGCCAGCCGCTCCTTCAGCCGCCGGTGGCGCACTTGCCAGCGGCCCACCAGGAAGTCGAAATCGGTAGGGGAATGCTCAACGGTTGCGGCGTGCATGTGGTGATCTCCAGAGTCGGGAAGGTGACGGACAGGTTGTAGCACCGCAACCATGACAACGAATGTCATGTATTCATGCTAGCCTTGCGCCATGCGCGCGAGCCGCCTGCTGTCGATCCTGCTGCGTCTGCAGACGCGGGGCCGGCTGTCGGCATCCACGCTGGCGGCGGAACTTGAAGTCAGCGAGCGGACGATCCATCGCGACATCGACGAATTGAGTGCCGCCGGCATCCCCGTGATCGCCGATCGCGGGCGCACGGGCGGCTTCCAGCTGACCGACGGCTTTCGCACGCAGCTGACGGGCTTCACCGCCAGTGAAGCCGAGACCCTGTTCTTTGCCGGCCTGCCGGGCCCCGCCGCCGAACTGGGGCTCGCCGACCTGATGGCCATGGCACGGATGAAGCTGATGGCGGCGCTGCCGGAAGGAACGCGTGCAGAGCGCATGGCATCGCGCTTCCATCTCGATGCGGCCGGCTGGTTCCGCGCCACCGATGCGGTCGCCTTGCTGCCGACGATCGCCAACGCGGTGTGGAATGCGCGGCAGCTGCGCTTCCGCTACGGCGCAAATGACGACGCTGCGCTGCGCACGGTCGGCCCGCTGGGCCTGGTGCTGAAGGCCGGCATCTGGTATCTCGTCGCGCAGAAGGGCAGCACGACGCGTACCTATCGCGCGGTACGCATCGCCGATGCCGTGGTGCTCGACGAGACCTTCGACCGGCCGCCGCGCTTCGACCTTGCCGCATTCTGGGCGCGCTCGTCGCGCGACTATGAAGCCAATGCCTATCGCGACAGCGCGACGATTCGCCTGTCGCCACGCGGTCGCGCGCTGGCGGACCTGCTTGGCCCCTACGTCGAGGCCGCCGTCGCCAAGACGGCCGGCAAGCCGGACCGCCGCGGCTGGATCCGCTGCACGATTCCGCTTGAATCGGCCGAATCCGGCGTGCGCGAACTGATGCGGCTCGGCGCGGAGGTTGAAGTGCTCGCACCAGCGACCTTGCGCGAACAGATGACGAAGATGCTGCGCCAGGTGCTGCGGCACTACGGCAATGACGGTTGACCGCACTACGCGCTACCCCAATACTGGATCCACCCCCCCGCAGGCATCGACACGCGATGAACCCGAAACCCAGGCTGGTCGTATTTGGAGCGAGCAACTTCCTTTCGGACATCTTCGATGCGGCGCTCGCATCGGGACTGCTGCCCAGCAAGGTTGTTCTCCATCTGCCCGAAACGGCAGGTACGCGCGATCGGCCGGTCGCCCACCGCCTGGAACGCCTTGCCGCGCTCGGCGTGCAGGTGACAGTTGAACAACTGGATGCATTCGAACCCGGCGATGGCGAGCTCTACATCCTGGGGCCGACCACGCCCACCCGACACGTCCTCGTCGATGCGATTGCGCGCCGACATGCCATCGAGTATTGCAACCTGGTCCATCCCACCGCCTACGTCTCGCCGCTGGCAATGCTGGGCCACGGCGTGTTCGTCGGCGCCCAGGCGGTGATCGCTGCCGGGGTCTGGTGCCACGACCACGTCGTCGTCAACCGCGGCGCGACCATCGGCCACGACACGGAGATCGCGAGCTTCTCGCGCGTTCAACCCGGCGCCACCGTGTGCAGCCTGTCGACGATCGGCGCTCGCGTGACGATCGGGGCCGGGGCCACGTTGATCGAACGCCTGTGCATCGGCGACGACGCGTTCATCGGCGCCGGCGCAGTGGTCCTGGGCGACGTCGCGCCGGCGACAGTCGTGGTGGGCGTCCCGGCGCGGGCGATCGAACGTCGCGCCCCTTCGTAGCAGCCCCGACGTTGAGCCCCACCACGAGGGTGCGTACCTCACTGCTGGTTTGCACGCGCAACCGTGCTTTCCGGCTCGGCCAGACACTCGAAGCACTCGTACGCATGACGCGCGATGTGCACTGGGAGCTCATCATCGTCGACAACGGGTCGACGGATGGCACGCCCGCCCTGCTCGAGACCTTCCGGCAGAGC
>JANNNM010000563.1:0-4305 GCA_031398535.1 Betaproteobacteria bacterium
CCATACGCGCCCGCGCGTTGCGCGCCGCCTCCACCTACCTGCGCGCGATCGGCATCACGGAGGACACGCTGCCCGACGCCGAGTCGCTGGCCAAGCTCGTCAAGCTCACGATGGATGTGATGCAGAAGGCGGAATGAGCCTCGCCTGGTGCGGATGCGAACGGATGGCGGGGCCGGCGGGTCGCCACTGCTAGACTTCCGCGCATTGCCTACCGGGCTGCAAGGAGTGCGTGATCATGCGAGCCATTCGTTCTCACTTGCCGCTGCTGGCGCTGTGCGTATTCCTCTCCGCACCCAACGCACACGCCGCCCCCTCCGCCGCGCTGCTCCCGCCCCCTGCCGACGTCGCGGTCGAGTACTACCACGCGACCTTCGACCACTACTTCATCACGCGCATCCCGGAGGAGATCGATGCGCTCGATACCGGCCGCTTCACCGGCTGGACGCGCACGGGCCGCGGCTTTGCCGTCACCCCCAGCGGCACGACATCGAGCACGCCGGCCCTGAATCCGGTGTGCCGCTTCTACATCCCGCCGCAGCACGGCGACTCGCACTTCTTCTCGGCATCGACAGTGGAATGCAATGACATCCTGAGCAAGATCGGCGTCGACCCCAACTATTCCGGCTATGTCTACGAGTCCGCGGACGTCTTCCGGATGGTGCTGCCCGATCTCGTCACCGGTGCCTGCCCCGGCCCGATCGTGCCCGTCTACCGGCTGTGGAACGCGCGCGCGGATTCCAATCACCGCTACACGACGGACCCCGGCATCAAGGCGGCGATGCTTGCCAAGGGTTACAAGGCCGAAGGCTACGGCAACGATGGAGTCGCGATGTGCTCCACCACGGCGGTGTTGGTCGATGCCTTGACCCGCGCGTCCGGCTTGTCGCCCTTCACGGCGGGTTGCGAAGGCGTCACCTCTGGCGGCGTGGCCGCGATCGGCAGCGAAGTCGAACCCTTCCTCGCGATCAATCCCACGAATCCCAACAACATGATCGGCGTGTGGCAACAGGACCGGTGGTCCAACGGCGGCGCGCGCGGCACCGCCGGCGCATTCTCGATGGACGGTGGCGGCACGTGGACGCGCACGTCGGCGGCCTTCTCGCGATGCTCGGGCGGCACTGCGGCCAACGGTGGCAATTTCGAGCGCGCGACCGATCCATGGGTTTCCTTCGGTCCGGATGGCACCGCGTACCAGGTGGCACTGGCGTTCAACAACATCAGCAACGCCGACAACGTGATCGCGGTGGCGCGCTCGACGGACGGCGGCCGCACGTGGAGCAACCCCGTCACATTGCGCCGCGACGGCGCCGAGGCGTTCAACGACAAGGAGGCCGTCACCGCCGATCCCACTGACGCGCGTTACGCGTACGTCACGTGGGACCGGCTCGCCGGCACCAGCGGCCCGACGTGGTTTGCGCGCACGATCAACGGCGGCACCAGCTGGGAGACAGCGCGCGAGATCTACAACCCCAATCCCAACGGACAGACGATCAACAACATCATCGTCGTGCTGCCCGACGGCACGCTGGTACTGTCGTTCACGGAACCCTCGCACCCCGGCAACGCGACCACCCGCGTGCGCATCATGCGTTCCTCCGACAAGGGCGCCACCTGGGGCGCGCCGATCACGGTCGCCACGCACCAGGGCGTGGGCACGCTTGACCCGGAGACCGGCAATCCGATTCGCGACGGCTCGATCCTTGGCGCGATCGCGGCCGGCAAGGATGGCTCGCTGGCCATCGTCTGGCAGGACGCGCGCTTCGCCGGTGGCGCCTACGATGGCGTGGCGTTCGCGCGATCGACCGACGGCGGCCTCACCTGGTCGGCGCCGGTGCGCGTGAACGGCGCGCCCGCAACACCCGCGTTCCTGCCCAATGTGGTGATCCGCGACGACGGGATCATCGGCGTCACGTACCACGACTTCCGCAGCAACACGCCCGACCCGAATACGCTGCCCACCGACACGTGGCTTGCCACCTCGGCCGACGGCGGCGTCACCTGGTCCGAGCACGCGATCGCGGCGCCGTTCGACTTCGCGACGGCACCGTTGGCCGGCGGCGCACTGTTCCTCGGCGACTACACCGGGCTGGCGGCGACCGGCACCAACTTCGTCGCGTTCAGTGCGCGCACGACGGGCAGCAGCGCCAATCGCAGCGATGTCTTCGCCGCGCTTCAACCCAACCTGGTCGTGGCGACACCGTTTGCGAAGGCCACGCGCTTCGAGGCCTCGACCGCGCCGGAACTTGCGCTGACACCGGCGCTGGCGGCACGGCTTGAAGCCAACGTGCGCCGCGCACTCGCGCAGCGGTTGCCGGAGCGTATGCTGAAGGGACCGCCATCGACGCCGTGATGCCGCGTTCACCGATGCAGGCGCCTTGAACATTCCGCTGTCGACGAACAAGACCGCAGTACCGCTGTCACTGCTGGCGGCAGCGACCACGCTGGTCATCTGGGGACTGCTGCGCGTGGTGCTGTGGATCACGACCGGGCCGGCGGTCGCCGGCTGGGACAACACGCCACGCATCCTGGCATGGGGACTTTGGTTCGACCTGGCCACGCTTGCGTTCACCGTGGCGCCGTGGCTCCTCCTGTCGGCGTTGCTTCCGGACCGCTGGCGCCGTTCGCGCTTGTTCATCACACTGGGTTGGTTGGCGTTGTGGGCAGCGATCGCGTTGCTGCTCTTCGGTGCCGTCGCCGAGGTCACATTCTGGCAGGAGTTCTCGACCCGGTTCAACTTCATCGCGGTCGACTACCTCGTCTACACGCAGGAGGTAGTCAGCAACATCCGGCAATCCTATCCCGTGCCCTGGATGCTGGCGGGCATTGCGGCCGCCGCGCTCGCCATCGTGCTCGTGCTGCGCCACTTCTTCCGGCTGGCGGTGGCGCCGCGAAGCGTCCCCCAACGCGTTGCGCTCGCAACCCTGGCCATCGTGCTGCCCATCGTCAGCGTCGCGGCCTCGAACCTCGACCAGATGAACGGCAGCGGCAATGCCTATGCCGACGAGCTGTCGGGCAACGGGGTCTACAGTTTCGTCGCGGCATTCCGGCGCAACGAACTCGACTACGACCGCTTCTATCGCACGCTCCCGCAGGCGCAGGCCGATGCGATCCTGCTGCAACTCGGCGTCGAGAGGCAACCGCTGTCCGATGCGCTGAAGCCCGATGAAGTGGAAGATGCCGTGTTGCAGATGGGTCCCTTCAAGCGCCGCCCGCGCAATGTCGTGCTGATTTCCGTCGAAAGCCTGTCGGCCGAATTCCTGGGCGTGTACGGCAGCACGGCCGGCCTGACGCCGAACCTCGACCGGCTCGCGGCCGAAGGCCTGCGCTTCACGCGATTCTTCGCGACCGGGACCCGTACCGTGCGCGGCCTCGAAGCCCTGTCGCTCGGGGTGCCGCCGGTGCCCGGTCAATCCATCGTCCGCCGCCCGGGCAACGAGCACCTGGCCACCGTCGGCGAATTCCTCGAGCACCAGGGCCGCCACATCAGCTTCATCTACGGCGGCTACGGTTACTTCGACAACATGAACGCGTACTTCAGCGGCAACGACTACGAGATCTTCGATCGCCGCGCCTTCCCGGCAGAGTCGGTCGTCTTCGAAAACGCGTGGGGTGTCGCGGACGAAGTGCTGTTCGCCAACTCGGTCCGGGTCTTCGACAAGGCAAGCACGGCGGGGCGCCCGTTCTTCGCGCACATCATGACGACGTCGAATCACCGGCCCTTCACGTATCCGGACGGGCGCATCGACATCAAGTCACCTGGGGGACGCGAAGGCGGGGTCAAATACACGGATTACGCGATCGGCAAGTTCATCGCCGAGGCGCGCACGCGGCCCTGGTTCGACGACACGCTGTTCATCATCACCGCCGATCACTGCGCTTCCGTCGCGGGCAAGACGCGGCTGCCGGTGGGCAGCTATCGCATTCCGCTGATCATGTACGCGCCGGCGCTGGTGGCGCCCGGGTTGTATACCCGGCTGGCCAGCCAGATCGACATTCCGCCGACGATCCTCGACCTGCTCGGTGCCGCAGGCGACGACCACTTCTTCGGACAGGGCCTGTTCGAGGATGAGAAGCTCGCGCCCCGCGCATTCATCAGCAACTACCAGGAACTGGGGTACTACAAGGACGATGTGCTGACGGTGCTGCTGCCGAAGAGTCGCGTCGAGGCCTTTCGCATCGACCCGGCCACTTTTGCGTCAACGGCGGTCGCGCCCGACCCGCGGCTGACCGACGAGGCGATCGCGTACTACCAGTCGGCGTCGCGTGCCTTTCGCTCGGGCAAGCTGCGCAGCCCGGACTATCCGG
>JANNNM010000565.1:0-3915 GCA_031398535.1 Betaproteobacteria bacterium
CGGTGAGCGCAAACAACTCGGCCAGCGTCGGAAAGCGTTGGCCGTCGACCGGCACCTGCGTCGGGAACTGCGCCGCATTGGCGCTGGCCGGGTTGATGCGGCCAAGCTCGTAGGTCTGCAGCTGAGCCAGCGACAGCGAGCGGATCGTCGGTCCCTTGGCGGCAAGCCACATGCCCTGCGCGTTGCGCGTCAGGTCCGGGTTCAGGGTCGGGTCATGCGCAATCACCACCACGCCGTCGCGCGTGACCGCGAGATCGGTTTCCAGCGTCGTCACGCCCACCGCCAGCGCCCGCGCAAATCCGGCCAGCGTGTTCTCGGGTGCCAGGCCGCGCGCGCCGCGATGGCCCTGCAGGTCGAAGTCGGCGGCGTGCACGGCGGTGCAGGTCACGCCGACCGCCAACATAAGCACGCGCAGCACGGACACGACGGGAAACAAGCTTCGTTGCATGCCGCGACTCTACGCGTCGCCATCTTGCGCGACAATGACAGGCCCGATGCATGTCGCCGACTGATTCCGTGAACGACCTTTTTGCCCCTGCCGCCGCCACGCTGGCCAGCGCCCCGCTGGCGGAGCGGCTGCGCCCGGCTACGGTGGCCGACGTGATCGGCCAGCGGCACCTGCTGGCGCCGGGCAAGCCGCTGGCGGTCGCGTTTGCGTCGGGCAAGCTGCATTCGATGATCCTGTGGGGCCCGCCAGGCGTCGGCAAGACCACGTTGGCGCGACTGATGGCCGATGCATTCAACGCGCAGTTCATCGCGATCTCCGCCGTGCTGGCGGGCGTCAAGGAAATCCGCGAGGCGGTGGCCAAGGCCGAAGCCGCACGCGCGCAACTCGGCCAGTCGACGATCATGTTCGTCGACGAGGTGCATCGCTTCAACAAGTCGCAGCAGGATGCATTCCTGCCCTATGTCGAGCAGGGTACGCTGACCTTCATCGGCGCGACGACCGAGAATCCATCCTTCGAGGTGAACGGCGCGCTGCTGTCCCGTGCCAGCGTGTATGTGCTGCAGCCACTGACGCCGGAAGACCTGGGCGTGCTGCTCGACCGGGCGTTGGCGCTGGCGGCGCCCAACGCCGTCATTGAAGCGGCCGCGCGCGATGCGTTGATCGGCTCCGCCGACGGCGATGGCCGGCGCCTCGTCAATGTCGTCGAACAACTCGCGGTGGCCATCGGCGAGTCGAAGCCATCAACCGTCGACCTGGCCTTCGTCGAAAACGCGATCGCCCGCAGCCTGCGCCGTTTCGACAAGGGCGGCGACGCGTTCTACGACCAGATCTCGGCATTGCACAAGTCGGTGCGCGGCTCCGATCCGGATGCCGCGCTCTACTGGATGTGCCGCATGCTCGATGGCGGCGCCGATCCGCGCTACGTCGCGCGCCGGTTGATCCGGATGGCCAGCGAGGACATCGGGATGGCCGATCCGCGCGCATTGCGGCAGGCGCTCGATGCTGCCGAAGCTTATGAACGATTGGGCACCCCCGAAGGTGAACTCGCGCTGGCGCAATGCGTGCTGTACCTGGCCGTGGCGCCGAAGTCGAATGCGGCCTACATGGCGTACAACGCGGCGCGCGCGTTCATCGGCGCCGATGGTTCGCGCCCGGTGCCGATGCGCCTGCGCAACGCGCCGACGAAGATGATGAAGTCGATGGGCTTCGGCGACGGCTACCGCTACGCGCACGACGAGCAGGATGCGTACGCGGCTGGCGAAACCTACCTGCCGGACGACATGAAGCCGCAGGATTTCTACACGCCGACGGAACGGGGCCTTGAAGCCCGCATCCGCGAGCGTCTCGCGCAACTGCGCTCGCGCGACCGCGACGCCGGCAAGTAGAGTGGCGGGCGAGGGCACGTGCAACCCTCTGATAGAATTGACGAATGATCGATATCAATCTCTTCCGCACGGATTTGGCCGGGGTGGCCGCAACGTTGGCCAAGCGTGGCCTCACGCTCGACACCACGCGCTTCAATGCGCTCGAAGTGCAACGCCGCGATATCCAGGGACGCACGCAGGAGCTGCAGGCGAAGCGCAATGCGGCGTCGAAGGACATCGGCATCGCGAAGTCCAAGGGTCTCGATGCCGCGCCGATGCTGGCGCAGGTGGCGGGGCTGGGCGATGAGGTCAAGCGCCTCGAAGCCGAACTTGAAAGTGTGCAAACGGCGCAGCGCGACTTCCTGCTGCAGCTGCCCAACCTCACGCATGCCTCCACGCCGGACGGCAAATTCGAGGCGGACAACATCGAAGTGCGCCGGTGGGGCACGCCGCCGGAATTCGCATTCACGCCGAAGGACCACACTGACGTGGCCGAGGCGCTGGGCCTGCTCGACTTCGCCACGGCGGCCAAGCTCTCTGGCGCGCGCTTCTCGTTCCTGCGCGGCGATCTCGCGCGCCTGCATCGCGCACTGGCCCAGTTCATGCTCGACACGCACACGCGCGAGCACGGCTACACCGAGTGCTATACGCCGTACATCGTCAACGCCGATTCATTGATCGGCACGACGCAGCTGCCCAAGTTCGAAGCGGACATGTTCGCGGTGACGAAAGGCGGCGCCGATGGCGCCGGCGAGCGCCTGTATCTCATTTCGACATCCGAGATCACGCTGACCAATTCCGTCCGCGATGAAATCCTGGCGGCGGATGCGTTGCCGATCAAGCTGACCGCGCACACGCCGTGCTTCCGTTCGGAAGCGGGCAGCTACGGCAAGGACACGCGCGGCATGATCCGCCAGCACCAGTTCGACAAGGTCGAGATGGTGCAGGTCGTGCATCCGGAGCGCTCATACGAGGCGCTGGAGGAACTCACCGGCCACGCCGAAGTGATCCTGCAGCGGCTGGGCTTGCCGTATCGCGTCGTGGCGCTGTGCACGGGCGACATCGGCTTCGCCGCGGCCAAGACCTATGACCTGGAGGTGTGGCTGCCTGGCCAGAACGCGTATCGCGAGATCTCGTCGTGCTCGAACTGCGAGGCCTTCCAGGCGCGGCGGATGCAGGCGCGATTCCGCAACGCGCAGGGCAAGCCGGAGCTGGTGCATACGCTGAACGGCTCGGGACTCGCGGTGGGCCGCGCGCTGGTGGCGGTGCTGGAAAACTACCAGCGCGCAGACGGCTCGGTCGAAGTACCGGAAGCGCTGCTGCCGTACATGGGTGGTGTCACGCAGCTGGTGCGCGCGAAGTCTTAGGCCTCGCCCCCAAAAAATGGGGTCAGGCTCGAATTAAATAAAGGGGTCAGGGTCAGTTGGATTTGGCTTCTGCCATACAGCAGATTTCCCTGACTGACCCTGACCCCTTTATTTAACTCGAACCTGACCCCATTTTTAGCGCAGGTTGCCCGTATGCCCGAGTGAATACCGCCCCGGCTGCGGCCACACGGTGAGGCCGTGCGGCTCCTTGCCGACGGCAATGATCTTCACCTCGCCGCTGTCTGTGTTGAACACGTACACGACGTTGTCGTAGCGGCCGGACAGCCACAGCCACTTGCCGTCGGCGCTGACATTGCCCATGTCCGGGCTGCCGCCGCCGGGGACCAGCCAGTTCGCCGTCACCTTCTGCGTCGCGAAGTCGAGGACCGACACGCCGCCCTTGCCACCGGGCTTGCCGTGGATGCGGTTCGAACCACGATTGGCGACATACAGTTTCTTGCCATCGCGGCTGGGGTACAGGCCGTGCGTACCCTTGCCGGTCTCGATGAAGCCGACCTGCCGGAACGTCTCGAAATCCACGACGTGCACGCCGTCGGCCATCATGTCCGCGATGTAGAAGAGCCTGCCGTCGGGTGAGGACCGGATGTCCTGCGGCATGCCCTTCCACGTCGTGCAGATGACCTCGTCCCTGCCGTCCGGACCCTTGACGATCTTGGTGGGCCGGCCGGGCTGGATCACCTGCGTGTAGCCGATCACCTTGCGATTGACGAGGTCG
>JANNNM010000610.1:0-3704 GCA_031398535.1 Betaproteobacteria bacterium
GCTTGCCTTCGCGCGCCCGCGCCGTGAGGTCGATCGTGTACTTGGTGAGCGCTTCACGCTGCCCTTCCGCTTCCTGCGAGTCCACGCCGCCGCCGCCACGCACGGCGTCGATGGCCGCCTCCAGCGCCTTGCGGTTGAGCCCCGCCTCCTTCGCGATGCGGCCGGTGTCGCCCTTGTCGCCGGTTAGCGCGAGCAGGAACAGCTCGCTGGCGATGAACTGGTCACCGCGCTTGGTGGCTTCCTTGTCGGTGAGGTTGAGCAGGTTGTTGAGGTCGCGGCCAACGGTGATCTCGCCGCCCTGCCCTTCGACCTTGGGCAGGTGCTCGATGGAGGTCTTGAGCGCCGCCTGCAACTTGGGCACCTGGACGCCGGCACGGGCCAGCAGCGACGTGGTGCCGCCGTCTTCCTGCGCCAGCAGCGCCGCCAGCAGGTGCTGGGGCTCGATGAAGCCGTTGTCATTGCCGAGCGCCAGGCTCTGCGCGTCCGCGAAGGCCTGCTGGAACTTGGTGGTGAGCTTGTCAAAGCGCATTGCGATTGCTCCGTGCCGATAGTGGGGTTATCTACCCAGATGGGATTTCCCGGGGCGATTTCAACGTTTTCCGGTGCCATTTCCACGCAAAAACGGCAGTTTTCCGCATCCCGGACCCGCCAGCGCTGCGTGATAGCATCGCCCTGCCATGGCAACCACCTCAACGCGTGCCTCCACCGCGATCATAGTCCCCGTGAACGACCTCGAAAAACCCGCCCCTGCCGCCCCGACGCCGCCCCGCAGTGCGTCACTGCTGGAAGTGGTCGGCGCCGTGTTCGGCAGCTTCCTTGGCATCCGGCGCGGCAAGGCGATGCGCCGCGACGAGGTGTCGATCAAGCCGCAGCAGGTGATCATCGTCGGCATCATCCTGGCCGCCGTGCTGGTCGTGTCGCTGCTGCTGCTCGTCCGCGTGATCATCCGCGCCGCCGGCGCCTGACCGCGGCCCGCCGCCCCGGCGCGCGTTAGCTGCGCAGCAGCTTTCCCAGCGCCATCGCGGCGCGCTCCAGTTCCGCATCCGTCGTCAGCACATCCGGACACAACCGCAGGTAGCGGCCACGCGCGTCGGTGACAACACCCTGCGCGCGCAACGCGGCCGACATCGCTTCTGCGCGTGAATCCACGACGGAGACGAACGCGCCGCGGTCCTCGGTGCCGCCCAGCGCGCGTACATCGTGCCGGGCCAGCAATGCCAGCAGCCGCTGCTGCTGCTGCAGAGAGCACGCGCGAATCCGGTCGACACCCAGCGCCAACGTGAACATCTGGCCGGCGCGCGATTGGTAGAACGGCAATATGGCGGGTGTCGACTCGAGCCATGCATCGCCGCCCGCGCCGAACTCGGGCGGATCAGGCCGTTGATACGTGAAGGGTTCGCGCTTCGCGAACCAGCCGGTATCGAGCGTGCGCAGACGGCCATCGAGCATCCGCGGATGCAGGTAGAGAAAGCATGCGCCGGTGCCGCCGCGCAGGTACTTGTAAGCCCCACCCACCGCGAAATCGACGTCGAGGGCCGCGACATCGACAGGGAACACGCCCAGCGCGTGATACACGTCGATCATGATCTGCGCGCCTGCCACATGGCTCGCCGCCACGATCGCCGGCAGGTCGGCCAGCCGCTGCCCGGTGTTGAAGATGACCGGCGACACGACGACGAGATCGGCGCCCACCCCGATGGCGCGCAGGATCGACGGCGTCGCGAACTGTCCGTCGGCGTTGGCGTCGACCAGCGTCAGCGCAATGCGCCCGCGGCGCGCGTATTCGCGCAGGATCACGTCGAGCGAATCGAACTCGCCGCGCGTGGCCACCACCCGCGGCACGCCGTCGAAACTGTTCAGCACCGCGCGCAGTCCCTGACCGGCGCTCTGCTTCGGCACGATGCAGTCCGCGCGCGGCGCGCCAGTCAACGTGGCGAGCCGCTGCCGCCACGCCTGCATTTCCGCCGCCCAGGCGTCCCACGCGCCGCCCATCTGCGCGTACCACGCGGCCAGGCCTTCCTGCACATCGGCGGACGTGGCATCGAGCGGACGGCCCAGCGAGTGATTCGCGAGGTAGACCGTGTCGCCGGCAGCGCCCAGCACGCGCGCGAACAGCGGCCGCAGATGGGTCGCCAATGTGTCTTCGGTCAGCGCGCCGGCGGGCAACGCGGCCACCGCAGTTTCGATCTCCACGGCCGTGTTCATGCCGCGCCGATCACCGTGCGCACGTCGAGCAGTTCCGGAAAGAACGACTCGTCCATCGCGCGCTTCAGGTACGTGACACCGGAGGAGCCGCCGGTGCCCGCCTTGTGCCCGATGATCCGCTCCACCGTCTTCATGTGCCGGAAGCGCCACAGCTGGAAACTCTCGTCGACGTCCACCAGCTTCTCGCACATGTCGTAGGCATCCCACCATTGCCGCGGGTCGTCGTAGATGATCTTGAACACCGGCACCAGGTCCGGATGCAGCACGTAGCGCAACGTGAAGTCACGCTCTAGGCAATCGGCAGGCACGGGCAAGCCGCGCCGGTGCAGGTGCCGCAGGAATTCGTCGTACAGCGAGGGCGCATGCAACAGGGCATCGAGCTCCGCGTGCACGGCCGGTTCCTGCCGGAACACATCGAGCGTGGCCGCGCGCTTGCCGCCCAGCAGGAACTCGATCGCGCGGTACTGGGGCGACTGGAACCCGGACGATGTGCCCAGCGCGGGCCGGAACGCGTCGTACTCCGACGGCGTGAGCGTCTCCAGCACGGCCCACTGCTCGAAGAGCTGCTTCTGGATCTGCTTCACGCGCGCCAGGATCTTGAAGCACGGTTCAAGCGCATCGGCACGGATGAACGCGATGGCTGCCTTCAGCTCGTGGATCATCAGCTTCATCCACAGCTCGGACACCTGATGCTGGACGATGAACAGCATCTCGTCGTGGCGCGGGCGGCCTTCGGCGTCGCGCGACAGCGGCTGCTGCGCCTGCAGCAGCCGGTCGAGCCGCAGGTAACCGCCATAGGTCAGGCGGTTCGTCATGTCGGTGACGATGCCGGGTTCGAGGTCGTTCGAGGACATGGCGATCAGGCGCGAAAATGTCGGCGTCCAGTATACGCGGGGCATCCACGGCACCGGTCGCGCCGGGCGGGCTTCAAACCGTCCATGCCCGTGACTCGTCACAATCGATGCGGGGTCGATGCGCCCTTTGTTACCATGCGGCGCCTATGTCCTTCCGTTCGCGTCGCCTCCTCCTCGCCACGATGCTCGTTGCCGCCCTTGCGGGATGCGGCAGCGACGTCGCGCGCAAGCGCAGTCTCGTGCTGGCCGAGTGCCGGCTGCCGAATCTCGCCTCGGCTGTCCAGTGCGGCGAGCTCGAGGTGCCGGAGGACCGCAGCAAGCCGGACGGCCGCAAGATCCGGATCTTTGCGGCGGTGCTGCCCGCCAACACGGTCAGCCCCAAGGATGATCCCCTGGTCATCCTGGCCGGCGGTCCGGGCCAGGCGGCGTCCACGCTGGCATCCTTCGCGGCGCGCCTCGGCGACATCCGCCGCACGCGCGACATCGTGCTGATCGACCAGCGCGGCACCGGGCGCTCGTCACCGCTCAACTGCGATGCCTTCAAGCCGCGCGACGACGATGCCTTCGACATCGACCCGCTGCCACGCGCCCGGACCTGCGTGGCGGAACTGAAGGCGAAAGGCATCGACCCGGCGCAATACACCA
>JANNNM010000632.1:0-7373 GCA_031398535.1 Betaproteobacteria bacterium
GCTTGGATTCGATGGCGGGCATGGGAAACCTTCAGGATGCCGTGAGGCGCGGAGGCGCCAGGCGATGCAGCGTACGGTCAGGCATGGTGGTCGCGCGCGCTCAGAAGCCGCCGGTCGAGACCCAGCGCTCGATCTGGTCGAAGCGGTCGAGACCCCAGAACGGCTCGCCATCCACCACGACGAAAGGCGACCCGAACACGCCCGCCTTCAGCGCGGCCTCGACACTTTGCCGCAAAGCATCCTTCATGACGGGATCGTCCACTGCGGCGCGCGCGGCGACGGCATCGAAGCCTGCTGCGCCGGCCACCTCGGCCGCGATATCCGGGCTCGAAATATCACGGTCATCGACGAAATAGGCGCGATACAGCGCCTTGGCCATCGCGGCACCCGCCGCCGGACCCGCTTGCTTCGCCCACAGCACGATGCGCGAGGGTGCCTGCGACGGAATCGGAAACACCGAGGGCAGATGGAAGTCCATGATGCCGTGGAAGCGCGCGCTGCGCGCGAAGTCGCGTTTCGAGTACGGTCCCTTCAATGGCACCTCGGGAAGCGGCATGCCGCCCGTGGCGCGAAAGATCACCCCGAGCAGGATGGGCCTCCAGTCGACGGTACGTCCGTGCCGGGCGGCCAGCGCGTCAATTTTCTGTGCCGCCATGTAGCCGTAGGGAGACGAAAAGTCGAAATAGAATTCAATGGGCGCCGTACTCATTGCAGAAATCCTCGCTTGAATGTCATGCGGCCAGCGCGCGCGCGATCACCATCCGCTGGATGTCGCTGGTACCTTCGTAGATCTGGCACACGCGCACGTCGCGGTAGATGCGTTCGACGGGAAAGTCATTGACATAGCCATAGCCGCCATGGACCTGCAGGGCGGCCGAACACACGCGCTCGGCCATCTCGGAGGCGAAGAGCTTGGCCATCGACGCTTCCTTGAGGCATGGCAGACCAGCGTCGCGCAGCGACGCCGCATGCCATATCAACTGCCGCGCAGCCTCGATGTCCACCGCCATGTCGGCAAGGCGAAATCCGACGGCCTGGTGGTCGGCGATGGCCTTGCCGAAGCTTTGCCGTTCGTGCGCGAAGGCCAACGCCGCCTCGAACGCCGCGCGCGCCATGCCCACGGCCTGCGCGGCAATGCCGATGCGGCCACCTTCGAGATTGGCCAGCGCGATCCGGTAGCCGGCCCCCTCGGTGCCCAGCAGGTTGGACGCCGGGACTTCGCAGTTCTCGAATACGATCTGCGCGGTGTCGGAGGCATGCTGGCCGAGCTTCTCTTCCACGCGCGCCACGACGTAACCCGGTGTCTTGGTGTCGACGATGAAGCCGGAGATGCCCTTTTTGCCGGCGCCCTTGTCGGTCACCGCAAACACGATGGCGACATCGGCGTTTTTGCCCGACGTGATGAACTGCTTCACGCCGTTCAGCACATAGCGATCGCCGCGCCTTTCCGCGCGCGTGGTGATGGCGCTGGCGTCGGACCCTGCCTGTGGTTCGGTGAGGCAAAAGCAACCGAGCCACTCCCCCTTGGCCAGCGGTTTGAGGTAGTGCTCCTTCTGCGCGTCGGTGCCGAACGCATTGAGCGGCCCGCAGACGACCGAGTTCTGCACGCTGACGATGGTGGATGTCGCGCCGTCGCCGGCGGCGATCTCCTCCAGCGCCACGGCGAGCGACACATAGTCCATCGCCGCGCCGCCCCAGCGTTCGGGCACCACCATGCCCATGGCACCCAACAACCCCAGCATCTGCAATTGCTCGCGCGGGAAATGGGAATCGCGATCCCATTGCGCCGCATATGGCGCCAGTTCGCCCTGGGCGAAGGCGCGCATCGAATCGCGGATGAGTTGTTGTTCCTCGGTAAGCAGCATGGGGGTCAGGCCGTCGCCGTGGATGGCGCCGCCGTCGCGACCGGCCGGTTGATGATGAACACGCCGAGAATGACCAGCGCGCCGCCGGTCAGCATTGAAAGCTCCAGCGGCTCGCCGAGCAGCAGCACGCCAAGCGTGACTGCCGCCACCGGCACCAGGTTGATGAACACCGCCGTGCGGGCCGGCCCCAGCGCCTTGACCCCATCGTAGAACCAGACGAACGCAATCGCGGTACCGAACACACCGAGATAGGCGAGGCAGATCCAGCCCTCGAGCGAAGCTTGCGGCACGAACAGGTCGCCCGAAACTGCGGCCGCGACCAGCAGCAACGCCGTGCCGGTCAGCGCCGCATAGGTGGTGGCCGCCAGCGGCGACAGGCCCTGCAGGATACGCTTGCCAAGCAGCGTGTAAGTTGCCCATGCCATCGCACAGCCGAGCAAGGCAAGTTCACCGATGCCGACGTGCCCGGAGAAGAGTTCCAGCGGATGGCCGTGGCCCAGCACGATGGCCACGCCCAGCAGGGCCAGCAGGATGCCCGCCACGCGATAACGCGTCAGCGGCTCGCCCAGGAACAGCGCGGAACCCAGCAGCGTCGCGACCGGATTGAACGCCATGATCAGCGAACCGCGCGAGGCCGGCACGCGCTCCAGGCCGAACATGAACAGCAGGTTGTAGGCCGCCACGCCCGTCATGCCCAGCAGCACCACGCCCAGGCCTTGCTGCCGCGACAGCGCCGGCAGGCCGCCTTCGATCCGCCATGACAGCAGCAGCAGCGCGGCACACGCGATGACGTAGCGCCATAGCGCGGCCGTCGGTGCCGGCATCTCGTTGGCCGCCACGCGCCCGGCAATGAAGGTGCCGCCCCAGATCGTGGCGACCAGCACCAGCTTGCCGTAGACGAGCCGCGAGTTGGCCGGCACGCTCATCGGGGTTCATCCAGCGCAAGCTTGGCGGCGATCGCCGCAAAGGTCCCGCCCATGATCCAGCGCTGCGCACAGGCCCATATCGGGCGCTCGGCCAGCCAGCGCGCGGCGCTCGCCGCGAGCAGCACGAACATCAGGTCGCCCACGACGGCAATGACGATCTGCACGGCGCCGAGCAACAGCGATTGCAACAGCACGCTGCCCCGCGCCGGGTCGACGAACTGCGGAAACAGCGCTAGGTAGAACAGCGCCACCTTGGGATTCAGGATGCTGGTCAGCACGCCGGTGCGAAACAGCGTGAAGCGCGATTCCGGCGGCAGCGTGCGCGGCGCGAACAGTCCGCCACTGCCATCGGGCCGCACGGCGTCCCAGGCGAGCCACAGCAGGTAAGCCGCGCCTGCCCAGCGCACGATGTCATAGAGCGCAGGAACCGCGAGGAACACCGCGGACAGGCCCACCGCCGCGGCGATGATGTGCACCAGGAATCCGGTCGTCGTGCCGGCCAGCGACACCACGCCGGCGGCGCGCCCCTGGCACAGCGTGCGCGAGATGAGATAAAGCAGGTTGGGGCCGGGTGTGAGCACCAGCAGCACTGCGGCCAGCGCGAACAGCATCAGCGTGTCGAATGGAATCATGGCGTGCGCTCCAGCGTGCGGATTGCCGGCGTGCCGTTACGGCACCAGTTCGATCGCCATCGCGGTGGCCTCGCCGCCGCCGATGCACAACGCGGCCACGCCACGCTTCTTGCCAAGCTTCCGCAGCGCACCGATCAGCGTGACGAGGATGCGCGCGCCCGACGCGCCGATCGGATGGCCCAGCGCCGTGGCGCCGCCATGCACGTTGACCTTGTCGTGCGGCAGGCCGTGCTCCTGCATCGCCGCCATCGCCACCACCGCAAAGGCCTCGTTGATCTCGAAGAGGTCGACATCCTTCGTCGTCCAGCCGGTCTTGCGGTAGAGCTTCTCGATGGCGCCGACGGGGGCGGTCGAGAACCAGGCCGGCTCCTGCGCATGCGTCGCGTGCGCGACGATGACGGCCAATGGCTTCAGCCCCCGCTTCTCGGCTTCGGAGCGGCGCATCAGCACCAGCGCCGCCGCGCCATCGGAGATCGAGCTCGAGTTGGCCGCCGTCACCGTGCCATCCTTGCTGAAGGCGGGCTTCAGCTTCGGGATCTTGTCGGGCGTGGCCTTGGCCGGCTGCTCGTCGTGGTCGATGACGACCTCACCCTTGCGCCCGGTGACCGTCACCGGCGCAATCTCCCACGCGAGGGTGCCGTCGTTGTTGGCAGCCAGCGCGCGCGACAGCGACGTCAGCGCGAACTGGTCCTGCGCCTCGCGCGTGAACGTGTATTTCGCCGCGCAATCCTCGGCGAAGCTGCCCATCAGGCGGCCCTTGTCGTAGGCATCCTCGAGGCCATCGAGGAACATGTGGTCGAACACCTGCTGGTGCCCCATCCGGTAACCGGCGCGGGCCTTCGGCATCAGGTACGGCGCGTTGGTCATGCTCTCCATGCCGCCGGCGACCATCACTTTGGCCGACCCGGCCAGCAGTGCGTCGTGCGCCAGGATGGTCGCCTCCATCGCCGAGCCGCACATCTTGTTGACGGTGGTGCAGCCGGTGGACAGCGGCAGGCCGGCTTTCAGCGCTGCCTGCCGCGCCGGAGCCTGGCCCTGCCCGGCCGGCAGCACGCAACCGAAGATGACCTTCTCGATGTCAGCGGGCGCAACACCCGCACGTTCGACCGCAGCCTTGATGGCCACGGCACCGAGGTCGCTTGCCGACAGCGACGTGAAGTCGCCCTGGAAGCCGCCCATTGGCGTGCGTGCGGCACCCACAATCACGATCGGATCGATGTCCATGCGCTGGCCCTACTTCGTTTCGTTGAAGAGTTCGCGGCCGATCAGCATCCGCCGGATCTCGGAGGTGCCGGCGCCGATCTCATATAGCTTGGCGTCGCGCCACAGCCGGCCCGTGGGGTACTCATTGACGTAGCCGTTGCCGCCCAGCGCCTGGATCGCTTCGCCGGCCATCCACGTGGCCTTCTCTGCCGCGTACAGGATGGCGCCCGCGGCATCCTTGCGCGTCGTCTCGCCGCGATCGCAGGCCTGCCCGACCGCATACACGTACGCCTTGCAGGCCATCATCGTCGAATACATGTCGGCGACCTTGCCCTGCATCAGCTGGAATTCGCCGATCGGCTGGCCGAATTGCGACCGCTCGTGCACATAGGGCAGCACGGCGTCCATGCATGCCGCCATGATGCCGAGCGGCCCGGCGGCAAGCACGGCGCGCTCGTAATCGAGGCCGCTCATCAGCACGTTGACGCCGCGGCCCTCGGACCCGAGGATATTTTCAGCCGGCACCACGCAGTCGGCGAACACGAGCTCACAGGTGTTCGACCCGCGCATGCCGAGCTTGTCGAGCTTCTGCGCGGTTGAGAATCCGGGCATGCCCTTCTCGACCAGGAATGCGGTGATGCCTTTAGGCCCGGCCTGCGGATCGGTCTTCGCGTACACCACCAGCGTGTCGGCGTCGGGACCGTTGGTGATCCACATCTTGTTACCGTTGAGAACGAAGTCGTCACCGCGGCGATCGGCGCGGAGCCGCATCGACACGACGTCCGAGCCGGCACCGGGTTCGCTCATCGCCAGCGCGCCCACATGTTCGCCGCTGACGAGCTTGGGCAGGTAGCGCGCCTTCTGTGCCGCGTTGCCGTTGCGGCGGATCTGGTTCACGCACAGGTTCGAGTGCGCGCCGTAGGACAGGCCGACCGAAGCCGAGGCGCGGGAGATTTCCTCCATCGCCACGCAATGCGCGAGGTACCCCATGTTGGTGCCGCCGTACTCGTCCTCGACCGTGATGCCGAGAAGGCCGAGATCGCCCATCTTGCGCCACAGGTCGGGCGGAAACTGGTTGGTGGCGTCGATCGCGGCGGCGCGCGGCGCGATCTCATCCGCGGCGAAGGACTGCACGGTGGACCGCAGCATGTCGATGGTTTCGCCGTGATGGAAGGACAGCGATGGAAAGTTGAGCATGATGGCTTCCGCTGGTGGGGCGCGACATGATGCGCGGAGAGGACCGGCGCCTTCCGCAATTTCGGGGACCCTCGTCGTGGCCCTCGCCATTTTGTATTACGTTTACGTAAACGTCAATTGCGTGAAGCAGGTCCCGGCTCGTCCTTCAGCCGCCGTCGGCATTCTCGCTCGATCCCGTCGATCTCGACCAGCACGGCATCGATGTCCTCGCGCTGCTGCAGCAGCCGATGCCGCCGCTCGGCCAGCATGCTGATGAACATCGAAAGCTGCGCCCGCTCGTTGCGGCCCACCTCGTAGAGGTCGAGCAGCTCGCGGATCTCGGCCAGCGCCAGGCCCAGGCGCTTGCCACGCAGGATCAGTTTGAGTCGGACGCGTTCACGTTCGCGGTAGACGCGCGCGCGGCCCCGGCGCTCCGGTGACAGCATCCCTTCGTCCTCGTAGAAGCGGATGGCGCGCGTCGTCAGCGCGAACTCGTGCGCGAGCTCGGAGATCGTGTACGTGATCTCGCGGTCGGGAACCGCGGCGACAACCTTGCGGGCGGGCGGGGACATGCGGCGGATGTGCGAGGAAAGAGAGCGACGAGCGAAGACCACGATAACATACCGGGTTGCACCGGAATCGCTCATGAACGCACCGCATACCCCCGCCCTCGATCATCCGTTCGCCACGCCGCCGGCACCCGGCGCAACCATCGAGGTGGCCCCCGGCATCCATTGGGTGCGGATGCCGCTGCCTTTCGCGCTCGACCACATCAACCTGTGGCTGCTGGCCGAGGACAACGGCTGGACGCTGGTCGACTGCGGCATCGGCAATGCTGCCACGCGCGACCTGTGGACCGCGCACTTCGGCGCCACGATGCGCGGCCTGCCGCTGCGCAGGATCGTCGCGACGCACTGCCATCCCGATCACCTCGGCAGCGCCGCGTGGCTGGCGGCACGCTTCGATTGCCGCGTCGCCATGTCCCTGGGCGAGTTCCTCGCCGCGCACGCGCTGATCGATGCGCGCGCCGCGCACACGCCCGCCGACACGCTGGCCCTCTTCCGCGCCCACGGCATGAGCCCCGCCGACGTCGCGGGGCTGGCGGCACGCGGCAACCACTACGCGACGCTGGTCCCCGAAGCACCGGCATCGTTCGACCGGATCATCCCCGGCGACACGGTTAGTGCCGGCGGCACGCAGTGGGACACGATCTTCGGCTACGGCCACTCGTCCGAGCATGTCGCGCTGGCCGACGCCGGACGGGGCATCCTCATTTCCGGCGACATGCTGCTGCCGCGCATCAGCACCAATGTCAGCGTCTGGCCGTCCGACCCGGACGGCGACCCGCTGGGCCGCTTCCTGAAGTCGATCGCCGCCTTCCTGCCGCTGCCGGCGGACACGCTGGTGTTGCCGTCGCACGGCCTGCCGTTGCGCCGGATCGTCGCGACGCATTGCCATCCCGATCACCTCGGCAGCGCCGCGTGGCTGGCGGCACGCTTCGATTGCCGCGTCGCCATGTCCCTGGGCGAGTTCCTCGCCGCGCACGCGCTGATCGATGCGCGCGCCGCGCA
>JANNNM010000661.1:0-3520 GCA_031398535.1 Betaproteobacteria bacterium
CATGGGCGATCTGATCCAGCTCCTTGTCTCCGGCATGGCCACCGGCGCGATCTATGCACTCGCCGCGCTGGGTTTCACGCTGTTGTGGCAGGCCGCCGGCGTGATCAACTTCGCGCAGGGCGAGTTCGTGATGCTGCCGGCGTTCGGGATGTTGTTCTTCCTGGCCAACGGCGCGCCGTTGTGGCTGGCATTCATCCTCACCTGCATCATCGCGATGTTGATCCTGGGCTACGGCTTCAAGCGCCTGATTGTCGATCCGCTGATCAAGCACGGCGTGATCCCGCTGGTGATCGCCACGCTGGGCCTGTCGATTGCCACCAAGTCGATCGTGCGCGCCGGTTACAGCGCCGAGGCGCATCCGTTTGCCAGCCCCTTCCCCGCCGGCCAGTTCAACCTTGCAGGCATCAACATCTCGTATGCGGACATCGGCACGCTGGTCATCGCCGGCGCCATCGTCATCGGCCTGCAGATGTTCCTCAACAAGACCGTCACCGGCCGCGCGATGCAGGCCGTGGCGCAGAACACCGAGGCCGCGAAGGTGCTGGGCATCAACGTCAAGCGGATGGTGCTCTATGTCTTCCTGATCAATGCAGTGCTGGCCGTCGTGGCCGCGCTGCTTGTCACGCCCACGTACCTCGCCAAGTTCGACATGGGCGACTCGATCGGGCAGAAAGCATTCTTCGCCGCGATCATCGGCGGCTTCAACCAGACGCGCGGCGCGCTGCTGGGGGGCGTGCTGATCGGCATCCTCGAGAACCTGGTTGGCTTCTACGTGTCGCCGGCCTACAAGGAAGGCGTCGCGCTGATCCTGTTCCTGGGCGTGATCCTGTTCAAGCCCGAGGGCCTGCTCGGCAAGTCTGAGGAGCGGAAAGTATGAACACGACCACCCGTTCTGCCGTGCTCGTCGTATTCCTGGTGGCGCTGTGCGTGGTGGCCGCGTTCGCCAAGCGCAGCGACGTCTACCTGCTGACCCTCGCCAGTGTCTACATGATGGCCACGTTCGGCCTCAACCTGACCGTCGGCTACGCCGGGCAGATGTCGCTCGGCCAGGCGGCGTTCTTCGGCATCGGCGCCTACATCGCGGCCATTGCGCTGAAGGCCGACGTGCCATTCCTGCTGGTGTTGCCGATCGCGGCCGTGGCGTGCTTCGTCGTGGGCCTGGCGCTCGGCTTCCCCGCTCTGCGCGTCCAGCACCACTACCTTGCCTTCGCCACGCTGGGCTTCAACGTGCTGGTGTTCCTCATCATGCGCAACGAGGAGAAGATCACCGGCGGCACGTTCGGCATCTCGGCCATCCCGCGGCCGACGATCCTCGGCATGTCGTTCGAGGGCCATCTCGCGTTCTTCTACTTCACACTGGGCTCGCTTGTCATCCTGGCCGGCGGCCTGTGGTGGCTGTTGCGCTCGCCGTGGGGACGCGCGTTCGCGGCGCTGCGCGACAACCCGATCCGCGCCGAGAGCCTCGGCGTGAACATCACCGCCTACACGTTGCTGGCCTTCGCCATCGGCGCGGCATGCGCGGGCATCGGTGGCGTCTACTACGCGTCGCTGGTGGAGTTCATCGAACCGGGGCCGTTCCACTTCTCGACATCGCTGATGATGCTGCTGGCCGTGATCGTCGGCGGATCGGGCCGCTTCTTCGGTCCGGTGCTCGGAACTGTCATCATCATCCTGCTGCCCGAACTGCTGCGCTCGAGCAACATGGAGGCGCTGAAGTTCATGCAGAAGTGGTACCTCGTGTTCTTCGGCATTGCCGTCGTGCTGCTGATGGTCTGGCTGCCCGGTGGCATCCTGTCGATTGCCGATCGCTTCAAGTCGAAGGGAGGTGCCAAGTGAGTCCCTTTCTCGAAGTGAAGGACCTAAAGAAGGAATACGGCGCCATCAAGGCCGTCGATGGCGTGAGCCTATCGGTGGGTCCGGGCGAGATCGTCGGCGTGATCGGCCCCAACGGGTCGGGCAAGACCACGCTCTTCAACAGCATCCTGGGGCAGATCAAGCCGACTGCGGGGCATGTCGAATTCTGCGGCGAGGACATCACCGGCATGTCGCCGCTGGAACTGTCGCGGCGCGGTATCGGCCGCACGTTCCAGACGCTGCAGGTGTTCGGCAAGCTTTCGGTGCGCGACAACCTGATCGTCGCCGCGCAGGAGTTCCAGGGTACGCTGGCGAGCCGGCTGCGCGCGAAGCCCGACGCGGGGCTGGGTCCCCGAGCCGACGAGATGATCGAGCTCTTCCGGCTGAAGCACGTGGCCGACCTCTACGCCGGCACGCTGTCCTATGGCCAGCAGAAGCTCATCGACATCGCGATGGCCTTCATGCCGGCACCGCGGCTGGTCTTGCTCGACGAGCCGTGCGCCGGCGTGAACCCCAGCCTGGTCGACCAGCTGCGCGATCTCCTCGTGCAGCTGAACAAGTCGCAGGGCGGCAGCTTCGTCGTGATCGAGCACAACATGGACTTCATCATGAAGCTGTGCCCGCGCGTGATCTGCATGGTCGAGGGCAAGGTGCTGGCGGAAGGTCCGCCCGCGGCCGTGCAGTCGAACCGGCAGGTGCTTGAAGCGTATCTTGGAAACTGAGCGCGACGACGGAGCCACGAACATGAACGAAAAGATCATCGAGTTCGACCGCGTCGTGGCCGGCTATTCGCCGAGCCTCACGATCCTCAACGAAACCACGCTCGACGCGCGCAAGGGCGAGATCACGCTGCTGATCGGCCCCAACGGCGCCGGCAAGTCCACTGTGCTGAAGACACTGTTCGGATTGCTGACGCCGCGTTCCGGCGAAGTGCGCTTCGAAGGCAAGGTCATCAACGGCCGTGGCCAGCGCGAACTGCTGGCGGACGGCATCGCCTTCGTCCCGCAGGGCCGCAACCTCTTCGGCTCGCTGTCGGTGCGACACAACCTCGAGCTCGGCGGCATCACGCTGCCGCGCGGCGAGCTGCCGGGCCGCATCGAGGAAGTGCTGCAGCGTTTCCCGCGTATCCGCGAGCGCCTCGACAACCAGGCCTCCACGATGTCGGGCGGCGAGCAGAAGCAGCTCGAAGTGGGCCGCGCGCTGCTGCTGCGGCCGCGCGTGCTGTTGATCGACGAGCCGTCCATCGGCCTGTCGCCGAAGCTGGTGCAGGACGTGATGTCCTTGTTGCGCGGGCTGGCCGACACCGGCGTCACCGTGCTGATGGTGGAGCAGAACGTGCGCACGGCGCTCAAGTATTCCAATCGCGCGCTGGTGCTGGAGATGGGACGGCTGGCGCTCGACCGCCCGGCGTCGGAGCTGCTGCACGATCCCGACCTCAACCGGCTGTTCCTCGGCGGTCACGCCAAGGTGGCCGCTGCAGGCGCGGCGCAAGGCGCTTAGCACGCCGTGAATCCATTGCGCATTGCGGTGGCCGGAGCTGGTGTCATCGGGCGCCGGCACATCGAGCTGATCGAGGCGGACCCCGCGTGCACGCTGGCCGCCATCGTCGACCCGACGCCGGCGGCAAAGGCGCTGGCAAGCGCGCTTGGCGTGCCGCACCATGTGT
>JANNNM010000683.1:0-5791 GCA_031398535.1 Betaproteobacteria bacterium
CGATCCGGCCGCTCACCTCGCGGCAACGTTGAACGGCGACGTGCCGGGCTTGCAGGTGAGCCGCATCGACCCGAAGGTCGAGACCCAGCGCTATATCGACAAGATCATGGCGGCCAAGTCACCCAAGCTCGACGCGGCGGAGCAGGCGCTGCTGTTGGAGGATCTGCAATCGCCCTGCACCGAAGAGGTGGCCGTCTTCCACGCCTTCTCGCGCATCGTCAGCGAAGGTCGCAGCGCCTTCGTCGTGCTGGACACCGCGCCCACCGGCCATTCCATGCTGCTGATGGATGCGACCGGCGCGTACCACCGGCAAATGACGCGCGAGTTCGAAGGTCATGGCGCCGCCCGCGTCGTCACCTCCGCGTGATGACCGAAACCAACGACGGATTCAAGGTCGCGGCTTGCGACACGGGTGTCACTTCCGGCAGCGTGACCAGGATGATCCTGGTGTACGTGGCGTCCTGCAGCCTCATCAGGGGCGTAACGACGCGGGCGGCGCCATGCCCTTCGAACTCGCGCGTCATCTGCCGGTGATAGGCGCCCGTCGCATCCATCAACAACATCGAATGCCCGGTGGGCGCGGTGTCCAGCACGACGAAGGCGCTGCGGCCTTCGCTGACGACGCGCGAGAAGGCATGGAAAACCGCCACCTCCTCGGTGCAGGGCGACTGCAGGTCTTCCAGCAGCAGCGCCTGCTCTGCCGCGTCGAGCCTGGGTGACCTGGCCGCCAGGATCTTGTCGATGTAGCGTTGCGTCTCGACCTTCGGATCGATGCGGCTGACTTGCAATCCCGGCACGTCGCCGTCCAGTGTTCCCGCGAGATGGGCTGCCGGGTCGGTGGTGCTGAGGTGCACGGTCTTGCCGCGCTGGATCAGCCCCAGAGCGAGTGCTGCGGCGACCGTCGTCTTGCCGACGCCGCCCTTGCCCATCACCATGATCAGCCCGTGCCCGGCGGTGGCAAGCTCGTCGGCCAGGGCGTCCAATCGCACGAGATCCTGACTGGCAATGGCAACCGATGTCGTGGGCGCTGTGCTCGGTCCGGGACCTGCGGTCAGCAACGCGCGTAACGCGGGCAGGCCGACGGTGTCGAAGGCCCGCAGCGGAACACGGTCCTGCGGAAGTGCGCGCAGCGAGATGGGCATCGCGTCCAGCGCCTGCTGCCCCAGGTCCTCGATGGCACAGGCGACCGCGTCGTTGCGCTCGCTGGCGTGAAACACGCCGTTGATCGCAAGACGCTGGTTGTTCAAGCCCAGTTCCCGCAACTCGTCCGACGTGTGCGCCGCTTCGGCGATCGCGCCCTTGTCGGGCCGCGTCACCAGGATCACCGTGGTCTTCACCGGATCGCTCAGCGCGTCGAGCGCGGCCTTGAACCGCACCTCCTGCATCTTCAGCCCCGAATGCGGGCCCAGGCATGAGGCGCCACGATCGTTGCCATCGAGGAAACCCGTCCACGCCTTGGGCAGGCTGAGCAGGCGCAGCGTGTGCCCCGTTGGTGCCGTATCGAAGACGACGTGGTCGTAGTGCCCGGTACCGTCGGACAGGAGGGTCGAGAACTCATCGAAGGAGGCGATCTCGGTGGTGCACGCGCCGGACAACTGCTCGCGCACCGTCGAGCGTTCCTCTGCGCTGGCAGTCGCGCCCATCTGCGCCAGAACGCGCTGGCGATAGGACTCTGCGGCGTTGTCGGGGGCGATGTTCAGCACCGAAAGCCCGGGTGCGCCCGGCACCGGCACAGGGGTGTTGCGGAGCTCGATGCCCAGCAGCTCGTCGAGGTTCGATGCGGCGTCGGTGCTGACCAGCAGCACTCGACTGCCGGCGTCGGCCAGTGTCAGCGCGGCTGCCGCCGACAGCGAAGTCTTGCCGACGCCGCCTTTGCCTGTAAAGAAGAGATGCCGGGTCGGGTGATTCAGAAACCCGATGGTGGCGTGGCCCGTGCTGCAGCCCGATCCCGGAACCTTGATTTCCATTTCGATCTCCAGTTCATGATTCCGCTAGTCGCCGCGGGATCTCAACGCGTCGTCACTGTGCATCGGTGGCCGATTCAGACGCCCGCGCCAGCGGACCCAGCCCTTTCTCAACTCGCTGTACCAGAGTACCGCGCTGCCCATTGCGATGCACAGCAGCCACTGGTCCCACTGCAGGGATACGGTGCCGAACGCGAGATTGAGAAACGGCAGGTTCACGACGGCGACCTGCAGCAGCACCGACAGGGCGACCGCGCCCCAGAGCCACGGATTGACGAAGGGGTGCAAGAACGCACTGGCGGTGTCCGATCGCGCATTGAAGCAATTGAAAAGCTGGGCGAACACAAGCACCGTGAAGCCGGCGGTGCGCGCGGTGTCGAGGTCGTGCGCGCCTTCGAATAGCCCGCCGGTCAGCAGCAGGTCGATCGTGACCAGCGTGGCCAGCGCCATCACCGCGCCGATCTGGATCACGCCTGACCACATGCGCGCGTCGATGACCCGCTCGTCTTGCCGGCGCGGCTTGCGCGCCATCAGGTCGGCGGCGGGCGGGTCCACGCCCATCGCCAGCGCGGGGCCGGAATCGGTGACGAGGTTGATCCAGAGGATCTGTGTCGCAAGCAAGGGCAACACGACCTCGCTGCCCTGGCCCGTGAGACCGATGACACCGGCGCCGACGACGCCGAGAAACACGGTGAGAACCTCGCCCATGTTCGAGGACAGCAGGTAGCGCAGGAACTTGCGGATGCTGTCGAAGATGCCGCGTCCCTCACGCACGGCCTCGACGATCGTCGCAAAGTTGTCGTCGGCCAGGATCATCCTGGCCGCCTGCTTCGTCACCTCGGTGCCGGTGATGCCCATCGCAATGCCGATGTCGGCGGCCTTCAGCGCAGGCGCGTCGTTGACCCCGTCGCCTGTCATCGCCACGACATTGCCGTCGGCCTGCAGGGCATCGACGATGCGCAGCTTGTGGGCGGGCGCCACGCGCGCGAAGACCGACGTCGCGCGTACCGTCGCTGCGAAAGCAACGGCGTCCAGGGTGTCCAGTTCGGCCCCGGTCACCGCCGCTTCGCCCGCCGCCACGATGCCCAGGTCCGCGGCGATCCGAGCCGCCGTCCGCGGGTGGTCGCCGGTGATCATGATGACGCGGATGCCGGCGCGATGCGCCTCGGCAATGGCAGCAACCGCCTCCTCGCGCGGCGGATCGATCATGCCGACCGTGCCGACGAAGATGAGATCGCGCTCCAGCGATGCCGACTGGTCTTGCGCTTCGTTCGCCGCCAGCGGACGGTAGGCGACCGCGAGCGTGCGCAGCGCCGCATCGGAGAGACGGTCGACATCGGCCAGGATGCGCGCGCGCCTCGTGTCGTCCAGTTCGACGACATCCATGCCGATCCGGATGCGGGTGCATCGTTCGAGCAGCACATCGGGCGCGCCCTTGGCGATCACCATGATCGCATCATTGTGCTCATGATCGCGTTCGAGCGTCGACATCATCTTGCGCTCCGAGGTGAACGGGAACTCGGCGACGCGCGCGAAACGGCGCTCACGTCGCTGCGTGACGCCGAGCTTGTATTCCGCCACCAGGAACGCCGCTTCGGTCGGGTCGCCCTCGATGCGCCATTCGCCACCCGGTTCCTGCCGGAGGTCGGCATTGCCCGCGAGACTTCCGCCGCTGAGCACGGCGATGTGCTCGCTGCGAACGGCACCATCTGCAAGCGCACTTCCGCCGAGTTCGCCGCCGGAATGCTCGACCCGGCCGTCCGGGGTGTAGCCGACGCCGGTGATGCGACTGCTGCCGCTGGCGGTCACCACCTGTTCAATCGTCATCTCCGCACGGGTCAGGGTGCCGGTCTTGTCGGTACAGATCACCGATGCCGAACCCAGCGTTTCGACCGACGACAGCTTCTTGACGATGGCCCGGTGCCGCGCCATGCGCTGCACGCCAAGGGCCAGGACGACGGAGAGGATGGCGGGCAGGCCCTCCGGCACCGCGGCAACGGCCAGCGACACGCCCAGCAGCAGCACGTCGATCACGTCCGCGGCGTTGCGGATGTTCGAGATCAGCAAGATGGTGCTCACCACCACCACCGCGATGACCACGACTGCAATGCCCAGCATGCGGCCGATCCGCTGCACCTCCTTCTCGAGGGGCGTCGGTTCATCCGTCGTCGCATCCAGCATCTGCGCGATCGAGCCGACCTGCGTCTGCATCCCGGTGGCGGTGATCACGGCATGCCCCGTACCCTGGGCGATGGTGGTCCCCTTGAAGACCATGCAGAGCTGGTCTCCGAGCGCGGCGGGAGCGGCCAGCGTGGAAGTATCCTTCAGCACGGCCTCGCTTTCCCCGGTCAGCGAAGCTTCCTCCACCCGCAGCGAAGCGGCCTCGACAAGTCGTGCATCGGCACCGACCGCATCGCCTTCGCCGAGCACCAGCAGATCGCCTGGCACCAGGTCCGCACTCGGCACGCGCAGCGGCTTGCCGTCGCGGATCACGGCCGAGGAGGCAGCAGTCATCTTCGCCAGCGCCGCGACTGCATTCTCCGCCTTGGCTTGCTGCGCGTGGCCCAGCACCGCATTGAGGAGCACGATGGTTGCGATGACCACGGCATCGATGGGCCAGCCGAGGCGTCCCTCGATCACCCAGGCTGCCAGTGCGATGACGATGGCGGCGAGCAGCAGGTAGATCAGCGGGTCCTGGAACTGGGACAGCAGCCGGCGCCACGCCGCTGGCCGCTGCACCACCCGCAGTTCATTCGGTCCCGCTTCCGCAAGTCGTCTCGACGCGTCCTGCGAGCGCAGGCCGACCGTCAAGTCGGCTTTCAGCAGGACCACGAGCGTGTCGACGTCCGCCAGGGAGGGGGCGCCGAGGATTCCGGGTACGGCGGGTGGCGTCATCGTCCTCTCGTCTGGGGCAGGACGCGGTCATCCGAGGCAGGGATGCCGCGGTTCGAACGTACGTCGATCAATGCTTGCGCAAGTCGCGCCGGCGGGTCTGTGCCATGGCGCACAGACGGCGCCACTCCACATGGCCAAGCTGCAAGTGACGAAAACCGACCAAGCTCGCCCATGCGCGCGTGACTTTCCATGCGTCGCCGGGTTCACGAAGGAAATGCGCACATGCAAGCACTTGTCTACAACGGCCCCGGCAAGCAGTCCATCGAGGGTCGCCCGAAGCCGGTCGTACGTGACGCTGGCGACGCGATCGTCAGGATCACCAGGACAACCATCTGCGGGACCGACCTGCACATTCTCAAAGGTGATGTTGCGACATGCAAGCCCGGCACGGTGCTGGGGCACGAAGGTGTCGGCGTTGTGGATTCCGTGGGCCCCGCGGTCGCAAACTTCAAGGCGGGGGACCGGGTCCTGATTGCCTGCATCAGCGCATGCGGGCGCTGTGATCCGTGTCGCAAGCGCATGTATTCGCATTGCACGACGGGCGGCTGGATGCTGGGTAACACGATCGATGGCACCCAGGCCGAGTTCGTGCGCATCCCGTACGCCGATACGAGCCTCTATCCGATTCCCGAGGGGTCGGATGAGGAAGCACTGGTCATGCTGAGCGACATCCTGCCGACCGGGTTCGAATGCGGCGTATTGAACGGCAAGGTGGCGGTCGGGGAGACCGTTGCCATCGTGGGGTCGGGCCCGATCGGCCTGGCGGCCCTGCTGACGGCGCAGTTCCACGCGCCGGCCGAGATCATCATGATCGACCTCGATGACAACCGCCTGGATGTCGCCAAACGCTTCGGCGCGACGGCCACCGTGAACAGCTCCGGTGGTGACGCCGCGGCGCAGGTGATGAAGCTCACGAATGGCCGCGGCGTGGA
>JANNNM010000719.1:0-3347 GCA_031398535.1 Betaproteobacteria bacterium
CGGCAATCCGCCCGCGCCGCCGCCGACGATCACGATGCGATGTGGAGCATCTGTCATGGTGTATTGGTGGCACCCGGACAGCCGGTGAGCGGTGCGATGGAATCGCCGATCGTGTTGAGCGAGGATTGCACAGCGTAGCAGGGTGTCGTCGTGATCCGGCGCATGCCCATCGCCGAAGCCGGTGACGGCGCCAGCAGTGCCTCGGCAAAGGTCTGTTCCAGCGGCTTGCGCTTGCGCGGGCCATCGGGATCGCGGCCCTCGATGAACAGGCGCTCGACATAGGTCGGCTGCTGGCGCAGGCGCAGGTCATCGGCAGAACTGCTGTCGAACACCACGCTGCGCGAAGCCGCGGCGGATGAAGTCGGCAACGCGCCGGCCGTCAACGCCTTCGGCACCGTTTGTCCCCATGCCGTCGCGGCCGACACGGCCATCGCGAGCATCGAAGCTCGCACGATCCCGCGCCGCATGGTCACCGTCATCGCCCGACCACCACGCCCTCGCGGCGCGGATCGGCACCGCCGATCCAGCCATCGCGCGTACGGACAATCGCCTGGGTGCCGCTGGTCATCACCGGCATGCGCACATCCGCACCCATTGCCTTCAACTTCGGTGCCAGGGCCGCCACCGCGGTCTCGGCTTCCAGTTCCACGGGACCGTTGCGGCTGCCGAAGTTGGGCAGCGCCACCGCGGCCTGCGGGTCGAGGTTCCAGTCGATGATGCCGAGCAGCGTCTTCGCCACATAGTTGATGATCGCGCTGCCGCCGGCCGAGCCCGTCACGATCGCCACGCGGCCATGGCGGTCATACGCGATCGTCGGCGCCATCGAGGAGCGCGGCCGCTTCCCCGGTTCGACGCGGTTGGCCACCGGCTTGCCGTTGTCCTCCGGCACGAACGAGAAATCGGTGAGCTGGTTGTTGAGCAGGAAGCCGCCCGGGGTCATCAGGCGGCTGCCGAAGGCATCCTCGATCGTCGTCGTCATGGCCACCGCATTGCCGAAACGATCGACGATCGAGAAATGCGACGTCGACTCGAACTCCAGCGCCGCGTGCGTACCCAGCGCCACCTTGCGCGCGGCTACGCGTTGCACGGGCGGATCGCCGGGCTTCGCGATGCCCAGCGTGCTGTCGGCGCGTATCAACGCCGATCGCGCGCGCAGGTAGTCGTCATCGAGCAGGCCGGCGGAAGGCGTGAAGAACGCCGGATCCGCGATGAATACGCCGCGATCCGCAAACGCGAGGCGTCCTGCTTCACTCATGAAGTGCACGCTCCAGAATGACGCCGGGCCCATCGCCGCGACATCGAAGCGCTCGAGCAACTTCAGCATCTGCAGCACCGTGATGCCGCCCGACGATGGCATCGGGAAGCCGCACACGCGATAGCTGCGATAGCCATCGCATACCGGTTCGCGGACGACCACGCGATAGTCCGCGAGGTCACGCAGCGTGAGGTCCCCCGGGTTCCACGGATGATTGTTCGCCGTATCGACGATGTCGCGCGCGACCGCACCCGTGTAGAACGCGTCCGCGCCGCCCGCCGCAATGGCGCGCAACGTGGCGGCATACGCGGGATTGCGCAGCAACGTGCCCACCGGCAGTGCCTTGCCGTTGACGTCGAAGAAATAGGCGCGCGCGCGGGGCTGCGTCAGGAAGCGATCGAGACCGATCAGCGTATGCAACCGCGGTGATACTGCGAAGCCGCGCTCGGCCAAATCGATGGCGGGGACGAACAGCGTCGACCACTCGAGCCGCCCGTGCCTGCGATGCGCGGTCTCGAGCAGGCGCACGGTACCCGGCACGCCGACGGAACGGCCGCCGATCACCGCGTCGTGGAATTCGCGCGGCTTGCCGTCCTTCAGGAAGCGATCGGGCCGCGCCGCGGCGGGCGCGATCTCGCGGCCGTCGTAGGCCAGGAGGCGCTTCGCGCGCGCGTCGTGCACCAGCAGCATCGATCCGCCGCCAAGGCCCGAGGATTGCGGTTCCACCAGGCCCAGCACCAGCTGTACCGCGATCGCCGCATCGACGGCGGAACCGCCGCGCGCCAGCATGCGCTGCCCCGCTTCCGCTGCCAGCGGATTGGCGGCCGCCACCATCCAGTGGCGCGTCGTGACCGGTGCCTTGTCGGTCCAGCCGGATGCGCGCTCGGGCGCGGGTTGCGCGGAGGTGATGACAGCCGCGCAACTACCAGCGACGAATGCAGCGAGGAGTCGCCACCGATGGTGGCGAAGACAGGTCGGCATGGCGTCAAGCATACCTGCCCGCCCACCGGTTCGCGGATGCCGCCGTGCCACGCCGGATACCGCCCATCAATGACAAAGGGCAGCGAATGCTTCCGCTGCCCTTCGTTGCTGCATCGATGCCGTTACCCGCACCGCGCCTGCATACCACGCACGATTACGGGAGGAGGATGATCTCGACGCGACGCGCCTGCGCCGCATCCCCCGAACCCTGCGTCATCTCCGGCTTGGCCAGTTCGATCTTGTCCTCGGTGACGCCGGCCGATTTCAGCTGGTCGCGCACCATGAACGCCCGTTGCTTGGCCAGTTCCTGGTTCTGCTCGAGGCTGCCGGTCGAATCGTGATAGCCCGAGACCTTGACCTTCTTGCCCGAGGTCTTCGCCGCATCGGCCACCGGCGCCAGCTTGGCGGCGCCATCAGCGGGAAGTTCCGCCTTGCCTGACTCGAAGAACAGCGTGACCACCGCCATCACCGGAACAGCGGCGGGCGCCGCGGCCACGACGGCGGGTGCAGGTGCCACTACGGCCGCCGCGGACTTCGCGGGCGGCGTCAACACCGGGGCACCCGGCTTCGGATCGGCCTTGACGCCACCCCATGCCGCCAGCAGCGGCACGATCATCAGCGCCACGATGTTGATGATCTTGATCAGCGGATTGACCGCCGGGCCTGCCGTGTCCTTGTACGGATCGCCGACGGTGTCGCCGGTGACCGCCGCCTTGTGCGCCTCGGAACCCTTGCCACCGTGATGGCCGTCTTCGATGTACTTCTTGGCGTTGTCCCACGCGCCGCCGCCCGTCGTCATCGAGATGGCGACGAAGAGGCCCGTGATGATGGTGCCCATCAGCAGGCCGCCCAGCGCCTGCGGTCCGAGCACCACGCCCACCACCACCGGCACCAGCACCGGCAGCAACGAGGGCACGATCATTTCGCGGATCGCGGCCTTGGTCAGCATGTCGACCGCGACGCCGGACTCCGGCATGGCGGTGCCTTCCCTGATGCCCTTGATTTCCCGGACCTGGCGGCGCACTTCCACCACCACCGCACCGGCAGCGCGACCCACGGCTTCCATCGCCATCGCGGCGAACAGGAAGGGGATGAGCCCACCGATGAAGAG
>JANNNM010000721.1:0-3504 GCA_031398535.1 Betaproteobacteria bacterium
CGCGCGGCCTCGGCGGTGCGCGCGTAGTGGGCCGTCAGGGCTGCAAAGGCCTGGAAGCCCGCGTACAGCACGGTGACCAGCAGCGGTTCGCGGTGTCCGCCTTCGCGCAACAGCAGGTACAACGCCACGTTCAGCACGACCACCGCGGGCCCGGTGACGCGCGGCGGAAAGAGTGTCGCCATCTGGGCGACCGTCACCACCAGCAGTACCGGCGCGACACCGGTGCGGGGCGACAGCCACACGAGCACCAGCGCGCAGATGACTTCGACGCCCACCAGCATGGCCCGGCCAGCGTGGCGGTGCTGGCCGGGCAGCATGTCGCCGGCCAGCATCGCCACCAGGAAGACGATCAGGATCGTCCAGACCCAGGGTTGCAGCGAAGCATCCACAGCGCGCGAGCCGAGCGCCACCGCCACCCAGGTGACGATCCCGGCAAGGGTCAGCGGATGCAGTGCGCTGCGCAGCCTGTTGAACATGGCGACATGCTGGGACGTGGGCTGGCGAATGGCAATGCGGCAATCAAAAAAAGTGACTTCCGGCACGTCCATCGAGTGACCGTGGGCACTGCCGCGACGCGGGCGGCGCCCGCATGCTCCGCACACCTTGTCCCGGAGCGCTCAGCATGCTTGCATCCTATTCCGCCATTGCCATCGTCCACGGCGCCGTTGGCGCACTCGCGCTCATTGCATTCTGGACGGCGGCGTTCGCGCGCAAGGGTTCTCCGCTGCATCGCAGGGTGGGGCAGTCGTACCTGATCCTGCTGCTCGGCATCCTGGTCACAGCTGTTCCACTGGCTGCAATCAAGTTGCTGCAGGGGAAGCCGGTGGTGGCAGCCTTCCTGCTTTACCTCGTGGTGCTCACCACCACCAGCATGTGGACGGCCTGGCGCGCGATCCGGGACAAGCGCGATGTGGTCGTCTACACCGGCAACGTCTATGCAGCGCTGGCGTGGCTGTGCATCGTTTCCGGCGTGGGAGTGCTTGCGCTTGGCATGGCCAAGCAATCGTTCCTGCTGGCCGGGTTCTCGACCGTGGGCATCGTCGTCGGCGCCGGCATGTTGCGCACCCGGCGCAACCGCCCGGCGTTGGCGGCCAGGGCGCGCTGGTGGATCTCCGAACATTATTCGGCCATGCTGGGGAACGGCGTTGCCACCCACATCGCATTTCTGCAGATCGGACTGCCGCGGTGGTTGCCGGACATGGACCGGAGCACGCTGACCTACGTGGCGTGGTTCGGACCCCTGGTCGTGGCGGTGGCGGTGAAGGCGCTACTCGACCGGCGCTGGAAAGCGCCCGCGAATGACGCGACCCGCAGCCTGCCACCGCAGCTAGCGGGACGCTGAACGCCTGCTACGACGGCGAGTGATCGCCCATCTGCGACTGCAGGTAATTTTCAAGGCCCACGCGATCGATCAGGCCCAATTGCGTCTCGAGGAAGTCGATGTGTTCCTCTTCCGACTCGAGGATGTCCTCGAACAGTTCGCGGCTGACGTAATCGCCCACCTTCTCGCAATGCGCGATGGCGGATTTCAACGCCGGATGCGCGACCATTTCCCACTTGAGGTCGCAGGCGATGGCCTCCTGGGCGTTCTCGCCGATCAGCAGCTTGTGCAGGTCCTGCAGGTTGGGCAGGCCGTCGAGGAACAGGATGCGCTCGATCAGCTTGTCCGCGTGCTTCATCTCGTCGATCGACTCGTGGTGCTCGTGCTCGGCGAGCTTGTGCAGCCCCCAGTTGCGGAACATCCGCGAATGCAGGAAATACTGGTTGATGGCGGTCAGCTCGTTCATGAGCACCGCGTTCAGGTGTCGAATGACTTCAGGGTCGCCGCGCATGCTTCGTCTCCACCGGAAATATTTCAGCGAAGAAGTCTAGCTCACATCGCGCGCGCATCCGGAAACGGGAATCGTTCGCTGGCCCGGGATCGTTCAGTCGTCGCCGAAGCCGCAGGCCATCGGTTCGCCGACGGCTTCCGCCAGCACGCCGCGCGCGCAGTCGGTGCAGCGCCCGCAGCACGTGGCCACGCCCAGCGTGGCCGACAGGTCGGCCAGCGTGCGCACGCCGAGTTTCACGGCGCCGCGAATCTCGTGGTCGGTGACGGCATTGCAGACGCAGACGTACATGGTGGTGGTCCAATGACTTTAAGAATGCGAATGATTCGTATTCTGCAGGTAGTCTGGACAAAACGCAAGAGGGAGCGACAAGCGGGTCGCGGCCCCATGGGCAAGCGGGCGGGCCGGTAGAATGCCCGCTCGGTAGTCCAGCCCCCGGCGCCCCGGCGCGAAAGCCCATTCCACTGCCATGACGCAAGCCCCGCCCCCCGACCTCTCGAAGCTCCGGATCGACCGCTCGCTGGCCCCCAGGCGCGGGCGCCGCAGCCGCAAATGGTGGTGGTGGGGCGCCATCGCGCTGGTAGTGGCCGCGGGGGCCGCCTGGTATGCCGCGCAGCCGCCGGTCATCGCCGTCCAGACCACGCCGGTCGTCACCACCTACCCGTCGCAGCAGTTCGTGCTGCTCAACGCCACCGGCTACGTCGTGGCGCAACGCAAGGCCGCGATCTCCTCCAAGGCCACCGGCCGCCTCGAATGGCTTGGCGTAGCGGAGGGTTCGGTCGTGAAGGCCGGCGAGATCATCGCCCGCATCGATGCGCGCGACGTCAACGCGCAGTCGGAGGCCGCCGCGGCCAACGTTGGCGTGGCCAATGCCGCACTGGTCCAGGCGCAGGCCGAAGAGCGCGAAGCGACGGTGCAACTGAAACGCGCGCAGGACCTGCTGGCGAAGGGCTTCGTGTCGGAGGCCTCCGTCGACACCGCGCGCGCCCGCGCCGAACGCGCGGTGGCCGGTGTTGCCAACGCGCAGGCCGCCATCGCGTCTGCGCAGGCGACGTCGCGCAATGCGCTGGTGTCGGTCGATTACACGGTGATCCGCGCACCCTTCGACGGCGTGATCCTGTCGAAGAGCGCCAACGTCGGCGACCTCGTCACGCCGTTCTCGAGCGCCACCGACTCGAAGGGGGCCGTGGTGACCATCGCCGACATGTCCACGCTCGAAGTCGAGGCCGACGTCGCCGAGTCCAGCCTGTCGAAAGTGAAGGTCGGCCAGCCTGCCGAAATCGTGCTCGACGCGTTGCCCGATACCCGCTTCCGCGGCCGTATCAGCCGCATGGTGCCCACCGTCGACCGCGCCAAGGCCACGGTGATGACGAAAGTGAAGTTCGACGAGATCGATCCGCGGATCCTGCCGGAGATGAGCGCCAAGGTGAGCTTCCTGGCGCAGGATGTGACGCCCGAGCAGCAGAAGCCATTGGTTGCCGTGGCCACCGATGCGCTGGCCCAGCGCGACGGCAAGACCGTCGTTTTCGCGATCCGCGACGGGCGCGCCGTGGCGGTGCCCGTCACGGCTGGCTTGAAGATCGGCGACCTCACCGCCATCACCGGTGAGGTGAAGAGCGGCGAGAAGATGGTGGCGCGTCCCGACGCAGCCGTCGTCGGCGGCACCCTCGTCAAG
>JANNNM010000207.1:0-1607 GCA_031398535.1 Betaproteobacteria bacterium
CCAACGTGAAGGGGCCGATCGCGCGCGCGATTTTCGGCATGGACGCGCTGCACCAGGCGGGGGTCGACGCGACGATGATCGCGCTCGACGGCACGCCGAACAAGGCGAAGCTCGGCGGCAATGCGCTGGTCGCGGTGTCGATGGCGGTGGCGCAGGCGGCGGCCGCCGCGCACGACCTGCCGCTCTGGGCGCATCTCGCCGGCGACGGGCCGGTGTCGCTGCCGATGCCGGAAGTGCAGATCTTCGGCGGCGGCGCGCATGCCGGCCGCCGCATCGACATCCAGGACCTGATGGTGATGCCCGTCGGTGCCTGGACCTTCGACGACGCGATCACGATGGTCGCGGAAATCTATCGCGCCGCCGGGGTCCTGATGCAGGAAGAGGGCAAGCTGGCCGGCGTGGCGGACGAGGGCGGATGGTGGCCCCAGTTCGCGTCCAACGAGGACGCGCTGGAGATGACCGTGCGCGCGATCGAGCGGGCCGGGTGCCATCCGGGCAGCGACGCTGCCATCTCGCTCGACATCGCGGCGTCCGAGTTCGGTCGCGACGGGCTCTACACGCTGGCGCTCGACAAGCGCGAGCTGGACCGCGACGGGATGTCCGAGATGCTGCTGCGCTGGATGGACAAGTATCCGATCGTGTCGATCGAGGACCCGTTCGCCGAGGACGATCGCGTCGCGTGGATCGAGTTCAACCGTGCCGCGGGCCATCGCGTGCAGATCATCGGCGACGACTACCTGACCACAAACGCCGCGCGTATCTCGGACGCCAAGCTCGACGACGCGTGCAACGCCGTGCTGATCAAGGTCAACCAGGCCGGCACGCTGACGGAAACTAAGGCCGCGCTGGATGCCGGCAAGGCCGCGGGCTTCGGCACCATCGTGTCCGCGCGTTCCGGCGAATCCGAGGACACGGCAATCGCCCACATGGCCGTGGGCTGGAACGCGGGCCAGTTGAAGGTCGGCTCGTTCGCGCGCAGCGAGCGGATGGCGAAGTGGAACGAAGTGCTGCGCATCGAGGAAGCACTGGGCAACGACGCCAAGTTCGCCGGCGCCGCAGCACTGGCAAAGCGAAAATAAAGGGGCCAGGCTCGATTAAACAAAGGGGCCAGGCTCGGTTTTCAAGGGTCAACCCAATCCCCAAGTGTCCTGCCGGGCAAATCGAACGGGCGCCCCCACGGACTATGGCCAATCAGATCCGTCTGCATCGAAGACCTTCGGGGCTCGAATGACCCAAGGTCGACCACGTGGCCGGACCCGGCGATTCGAACCCGTCAGTTCGCTGATGGCGTCCTGGAATGCAACCGGACCCAAAGGTTGATTCTGATTGGCTGCCAATCGAATTTCCGCTGTGACCTTGTCATCCTGTTGGTGCTCAAACAACTGTCGGTACGCCCGTTGACGATCCGCATCGCATCGACCAAGTTCCGCATAGATCGGGTGTGCCGAAATCAGTCGATTGGGCTGCCCAAACGCATTGCACTTGAAACTGCTCCAACGATACTGGGCTGGGTCAGACACCATGCCGGCGCGGACTGGATTGAGTTCGATATAGCGCTGGCAAGCAAGCAAGTGGGTGTCCGAGAAGATGATCGACGCGTGATACCG
>JANNNM010000826.1:0-1473 GCA_031398535.1 Betaproteobacteria bacterium
GTCAGCAGCGTGACAGGCAGCGTCAGGATCACGAGGATCGGCCGGATCAGCGTGTTGATGAGGCCCAGCACCACCGCGACGATCAACGCCGTCATGAAGGAGTCCACCGAGATGGACTTGAACAGGTAGGGCAGCGCAATCAGCGCGATCGCATTGATGAGCCAGGTGATGACGAGACGCATGGGTGGTCCTTGGTTGACGTGCAGGCTAGACGGGCGGTCCCGCCAGGAATGGCTTCATCGCGGCGAAGAATGTGGCGCTGACCGGTGCGGGAATGCCTGCCTCGGCCGCCATCCGTGCCACGGCGCCGGAGAGCCACGGCGCCTCCAGGCGGTTGCCGGCGACGAGATCGTTCAACATCGACGAGCGCATCAAGGCGGGAAGACCGTCGGTGAAGGTCAGCTGCTGCGCGACATAGTCGTCTGCGAGCGGCACGCCGCGCGCGCGGCCCACCGTCCAGGCTTCGCGCATCGCGGCCTCGAAGGCCGCGCGCAGGTCGGGATCGGAGCGGACCACGCCGATCGGCTGGCGCGACATCGCCGTGGAACCGGAAAAAGCCGCAAGGAAACAGAACTTATCCCACAGCGCGCGCCGGATGTCGGCGGAAAGTTCAGCGTTGACACCGGCCGCGACGCACGCATCGCGGAATGCAGCCACGCCTTGCGCATGGCGGTCGTCGAACGCGCCGACCACGAGGCGCGCCATCGTGCCGGTGTGCGCAATCACGCCGGCCTCGCGGATCATGGCGGCGATATACGCCACGCCCCCGACCACGCGCTGCGGCCCCAGGATGCGGCCCAGCACGTCCGGCGCATCGACGCCATTCTGGAACGGGATCACCATGCCGCCCGCGGCCACCAGCGGCGCAATCGCCTGCGCCGCCGTCTCGATGTCCCAGAGTTTGACGCAGAACATCACGACGTCGCACGGCGCCACCGAGGCCACGTCGTCGGTAAACGTGGCATTGCGGATCGTCGCGTTGCCGAGGCTGCTTTCGATCACCAGGCCGCGTTCGCGCAGCGCAGCCAGGTGCCTGCCGCGCGCGACGAACGCGACGTCGTGGCCGGCCTGCGCCAGGCGGCCACCGAAGTAGCCGCCCACGCCGCCCGCACCGATGACCGCGATGCGCACCTTGTTGCTCAGTACCGGTACGAGTCAGGCTTGAACGGACCGTCCTTGCGCACGCCGATGTAGGTGGCCTGCTTGTCGGACAGCGGCGTCAGCATCGCACCCAGCTTGGAGAGCTGCAGCCGCGCCACCTTCTCGTCGAGATGCTTCGGCAGCACGTACACGCCCACCGGGTATTGCTTGCCGCCCGTGCGCGCGTCGGCCCACAGCTCGATCTGCGCCATCACCTGGTTGGCGAACGACGAGCTCATCACATAGGACGGGTGGCCCGTGCCGCAGCCGAGGTTGACCAAGCGGCCTTCGGCCAGCAGGATGATCCGCTTGCCGTCGGGGAAGATGATGTGG
>JANNNM010000892.1:0-1490 GCA_031398535.1 Betaproteobacteria bacterium
TCACATAGAGCGTCGCGCCTTGCAACGCATGACCTTTGGCGCGCGCATCGTCCAATGCGTTGACCTCGGCGTGCATGGCACCGGGTTGGACATGAAAGCCCTCACCCAGCACCACGCCATCGCGCACGATCACGCAACCGACGCGGGGATTGGGCGGCGTGGTGAAGAGTCCGCGCGCGGCGAGATCCAGCGCGCGATCCATGTGCACGCGGTCCGCGACGGCAGGGGCAGTCATCGTTGAACGCACGCGCCGACTTCAGCGTCGCGTGCGCTTGCCTGCCGGCGGCGGCGCCTCGACTTCACGCAACGCATCGCGAAAATCGGAGACGTCCTGGAACGAGCGGTACACCGACGCGAAGCGGATGTAGCCCACCTTGTCCAGCTTGTGCAACTCGGCCATCACCATCTCGCCCACCTGGCGCGACGGGATCTCGCGCTCGCCCAGCGAGAGCACCTGCTGGCGAATGCGGTCGATCGCGGCGTCGACGTACTCGGTGGGCACCGGGCGCTTGTGCAGCGCGCGCTGGAACCCGACGCGAATGCGGTTGACGTCGAAGTCCGAGCGATTGCCGTTGGTCTTGACAACCTGTGGCAACCGCAGCTCCACGGTCTCGTAGGTGGTGAAGCGCTTCTGGCAATCGAGGCAGCGGCGCCGCCGGCGGATCGAGTCGCCGGGCTCCGAGACCCGGGAATCGACCACCTGGGTTTCGCTGCTGCCGCAGAACGGGCACTTCATCGGTTGAACCTGCCGTCAACGGGCCTGGCAGGTAATACGATGCAACGTGGCCCTGGCATCGCGATCAGGCGTAGTAGACCGGGAATTTGTTCGTCAGTACGGCCACTTCGCCGCGAATGCGCGCGAGCCGGGCATCGTCCTGCGGGGCTTCAAGCACGTCGGCAATGAGATGCGCGAGGACTTCACACTCGATCTCGGTGAAACCGCGCGTGGTGATCGCGGGGCTGCCAAGCCGGATGCCGGAGGTGACGAAGGGCTTTTCCGGATCGTTGGGGATCGAGTTCTTGTTGCAGGTGATGTGCGCGCGGGAGAGCGCGGCCTCGGCGTCCTTGCCGGTGATTTTCTTCGGGCGCAGGTCGACCAGGAACATGTGGCAATCCGTGCCGCCGGAGACGATCCGCAGACCGCGGTCCTGCAGCACCTTGGCCATCACGCGCGCGTTCTCGATGACGCGCTCCTGGTACACCTTGAAGTCGCGGTGCAGCGCCTCGCCGAAGGCCACGGCCTTGGCCGCGATCACGTGCATCAGCGGCCCGCCCTGCAGGCCGGGAAACACGGCTGAGTTGATGGCCTTCTCGTGCTCGGTGCGGGTAAGGATCAAGCCGCCGCGCGGGCCGCGCAGCGTCTTGTGCGTGGTGCTGGTCGTGTAGTCGGCGATGCCGACGGGCGAGGGATAGAGCCCCGCCGCCACCAGCCCGGCGTCGTGCGCCAGGTCCACCATGAGCTGGGCGCCGACGCCGTCGGCAATGGCGCG
>JANNNM010000928.1:0-5185 GCA_031398535.1 Betaproteobacteria bacterium
CTTGCGGCCCTTCCGCACGAGCTGATTGATCGTTGGCATCCTGATTGTCCGTTTCGTGCAACGCCCCCCTGGGGTGACGCCGCAAGCCATTGAAAGTCTCGGTGCGCGATGCTGACGGCGCGCCGGCTTTGCGAAACTGCTTCGATACTGCTGCAAATCAAAGTGGCCCTTGTACGCATCCCTGTCCGGGACACTGCACTGGGGCCACCCTTCTTGCGCCATGGGCCAACGGTGAAACGTGGCTCAGGTACGCGTGCCATCCGGACGGTTTTGCGGGCGTCAGGAGGGCGAAAAGACCGCGATTATAGAGCGTAAACCGTTTCCGGGTCAATACCCTGCTGCGGTGCAGTCAAGGGCGCGGCGGGATCGTGCGCAACCAGGCCACCAGGGCGTCCTGGTCAGCGGCGCTCAACCCCGCGTACCAGTGAAAACCCATCGGTGGCTGGAGGGTGCGCCCGTCCCGCGATACCCCCTGCGTGATGGCCCGCTTGATCTCCTGGTCGCTCCATTGCCCCAGTCCGGCGGCGGGACTCGACGTGATGTTACGGGCGACCGAACCGGGCCAGTCGGCCGGGTATCCCTTCACCATGGCCGGCCCATACGCCTTGCCCCCCTGCCCCAACGCTGTTTCGTACTGCGTCCTGCCCTCCCGGGCCGGGGTATGGCACTCCATGCAATGGCCGATGGTACCGAGATAGGCGCCGCGGCGAACCTGGTCCTGCAGATCGGCCACCGTAAAGCCCTTTTCCGCGTCCGGGTAGGCCTCGCGAGGCACCTGGCGCTTGTACTCGGGCAGCGCCATCGCATTGCGCACCGGGGGCACGGACCGCAAGTACGCCACGACGGCGTCCAGGTCCGCCGGCAGCAGCGCCTTGTAAAAGCTGACCCACATCATCGGTGCCAGCGGCACGCCGGCCAGTCGCCCGTGGCTGGGGCGCTGGCCCGCCGTGATGGCACGCTTGATGTCGTCATCGGTCCAGGCGCCGATACCGGTTTCCCGGTCGGGCGTGATGTTGGACGCGGTGCCGGCAAAGAAGGGGAAATCGAAGGACAGGCCGCCGCCCGCCAGTTCCTTGCCGGCGACGGGTCGGCCGTCGGCGGCCTTGGGCGTGTGGCAGTTGCCACAGGCCAGGATCGTGGTGACGAGATAGCGGCCGCGCTCCACACTGGCCGGGTTGTCGGCAGCATGGTTCATGCCCTGTACTGCGGCGGCCAGGCAAAAGATCAGGACAGCGGCCAGGCGTCGAACCGGACGACTTGAACGCGGCGGGCAGACGGGATTCCTATTCATGACAGACTCCAAGGTCGAGGGACGAGGTTGCTGCGCCCGCAACGATGCCGCAGTGGCCGCCGGATCGTCCTGACCTTTGGGTGATGGATGGCTGATGATGGGTGATCGACTGCAGATTGGTCGCTGGACCTTTGACCGCTCGCTGAACACGCTTGCCTGCGGCGATGAAATCGTGCGCATCGAGCCCAAGGTGGCCGACCTTCTGCGTGTGCTGGCCGAGCATGCGGGCGACGTCGTGACTCGCACGGAATTGCTTGATCGGGTATGGCCTGGCGTCGTGGTCGGCGACGAGGCGCTGTCGCAGAGCATCAACAAGCTGCGGCGCGCACTCGGCGACACGTCGCGTGAGGCCACCTACGTGCAGACGGTGCCGAAGCGCGGCTACAGGCTGGTGGCTGCCGTCGGCGTTGCGGCTGACTCGACCCACCACGTCCACGATGCTGCGGCTTCATCCGTGATCCGGCCCGAAGTGCCGGCACGCGCATCGCACGGGATCCCCAGGATGGCAACGATTGCCGTCGCGGCGCTGGCGCTCGCCGTCGCCTTGTTCGCGCTGTGGCAGAACCATGGCGGAGATGCGGATCTCGACGCGATTGTCGCCATGCAGGCAGGCACTGAGGATGCCGCGCAGGCACCACCCGAAGTCCTGATCCGCCGCTTCGACGCGTTGGGTGACGACCCGGCCACGGTCGCCGCGGCGCGCGCGTTCTGGAAGCAGGTGGTGGCCGGCGTCAGCCAGACGTCGCAGCTGCGCGTGATCGCCGATGCGCGCGACGGGCCGCCTGCCGCCGGGCCTGCCGCCCACTACCAGGTAGATGGCACGGTGCAGCGCCTCGATGACCGGCTGGTGATCCAGCTGGTGCTGAGCAGCCCGGCATCGGGCATCGTGCAGTGGAGCCGGCCGTTCGCGCTGCCGCTGGCGGACCTTTCCGGGGGCCGCGACATTGCCACCGCACAGCTGCTGCAGGCATTGACGGTCACGCTGTCCGACGCGGAAAACGCGCGGCTGGCGCGTCCATACACCCGGTCCGCCGTCGCCTTCGAGGCGTACGTCGACGGGCAGGCGGCGTTCGGCGCGCGGGATCGACAGGGCAACGCCGACGCGCGCGAATCGTTTCGCCGTGCCGTCGCGGCAGACCCGGATTTCGCGCGCGCCTACGCGGGGTTGGCGCTGACCGACGCCGCCGATGCGACCTTCGGCTGGTCGCAAGTCCGCAGCGCGTCCATCGAGCAATCCATCGCGCATGCACGACGCGCGGAAGCACTCGACCCGTCGCTGCCCGAAGTGCATTGGGCCCTGGGCTGGGTGGAACTGCAGCGCCACCAGCACGCGGCGGCGTTGAAGCACGCGCGCCGCGCGATCGAGCTGAACCCGTCCTATGCGGATGCCTATGCCCTGGCTGCAACGATCGCCACCTACACCGGCCGGCCGGCCGACACGCTGGTGCTGATGCGCACGGCGATGCGGCTGCAGCCGGTGCACGGTTTCCTGTACCGGATGGTGATCGGCCGCGCGCACTTCTTCCTGGGCGATGACGTGCAGGCGATCGCCAACCTGCAGCTGGCCGAGACGCTCAATCCTGCGCACCTGGAAACCCATCTCTACCTCGCGGCCGCGCTGCAGCGCCACGGGGACACGGCCGCCGCCGCGTGGCAGGTGGAGGAGGTTCGCGGATTGTCGCCATCGTTTGCATTGCACCCGTGGCTTGATGCGTCGCTGCTGGCCAGCCGTCGCGAACGCGGCGTGCTGGGCGACGCGCTGCGCCCCCTGCGCCTCGATGCCGCCGGTTCCTGAAACCGGCGCGGCCGTCCGGCCGTAAGGGTCCTTGCCGTTGGGGTCGTAGTACCCTTGCGCCATCGGCCAGACGGGTTGGCCGTGAACACATTCCACCCCTTACTTCTGAACTGGACGACCCCATGAATCGATCTTTCCTTCGCTGGTGCTCCTCCACGCTTGCCACCCTCTGCTGCGCGACCGCATTTGCCGCCGCGCCTCCGGTCAACTACAGCGACCTGTGGGGCAAGGCCGACGAACCTGGCTGGGGCCTGAACCTCGCCCAACAGGACACGGCCCTCTTCGGCACGTTCTTCGTCTACGGCACGGGCGGCGACGCCGTCTGGTATTCGTCGACGTTCGTCTACCAGTCGACCGGGGCCGGGGGCGTGCGTACTTACCAGGGTGACCTTTACCTGACCCAGGGCACGCCGCAGGGCTCCACGTACGACCCGACGCTGCTCAAGTACCGTCAGGTGGGCATCGCCACGCTCGAGTTCGACGGCGACGCCAATGCGCTGCTGCGCTACACCGTCGACGGCGTCGTCGTCACCAAGCTGATCGCCCGCCAGACCTTCGGCACGATCTCCCCGGTGGGTGACTACCTCGGTTCCACCGCCGACATCACCTACGGCTGCAAGACCTCGTCCAACAACGGCATCATCACCACGGACACAGGCGCGCTGCGGATCACGCTGGTCGGCGACTTCGCGACGATCCACGCCCCCACGTGCTTCTATGAAGGCAAGTACAAGCAGCAAGGCTCGGTGGCCACGCTGGACGGCCGCTACGAGTGCACGAACAATGCTACCGGTGGCGTGACGTTCACGGGCCTCAGCATCCAGGAAGGTGGCCTCGTCGGCACGTATACCGGCACCAACGGCAGCTGCAATTTCCGCGGCACCATCGGTGGCGCACGTACCGTCAAGTAACGGCGGAGGCCAACGGTTACGCGAGTGACCGGTCAGCCAAAGAAGAGGCCGGCGGGCATCCGCCGGCCTTTTTCATGGGCGGCCGCCTAGAGCAGGAACAGGTGCCTTGGCTGGGCGCCATGGATCGCGTCGAGCGCCACCGACCGGTCGAAGGTGACGAAGCGGCCGTCGTGGCGCACGGCGAGCGCCAGCAGGTAGAGATCGGTCAGTTGCCGCGGCCCGTGGATGCGGGAAGCATCCGCGATGGCCGGATCGAGCAGGCTGACGTTGTCCGGCCAGAACGCATGCCCTGGCGCGGCGGTGGCTTCGGCCAGGCGCTCGACCACCGCGTGAACCGTCATCCCGTGGGGATAGGCCGCATGCGTCATGATCCGCACGCATCCGTTTTGCGTCAGCGGGCACGATGCCCAGTCGCGACCGCCGCCCGCGGCAAACCAGTTGCGGGCGCGGGCGTGCAGCGAATGATCGACGTCGAGCAATGCGATCATCACGTTGACGTCGAGCAACGCGCGCATCGGGTGTGTCTAGCCCACGGCCCGTCCACGCGATGCGTCAGTACGCATCGTCGTCACGGAGCTGGTCGATCAATTCGTTGGTGACGAGCGCGCCGCGACTGCCGAAGGGGCGAAACCCGTAAACCACTGCGGGTTCGGTCGCGGTATTGCCAGGCTTGGTCAGCGCCTGCCGGGCGAGTCCGGAAATGACGGCCCCGAGGCTTTTGCGTTCGCGTCTGGCCAGCTCTTTCGCCGCCTGCAGGACGTCGGTGTCGATATCGAGCGTGGTGCGCATGCATCTGATGCTATAGCATCAAATTTCGAACGTCAATCACGCCAAAGACAAACGGGGCCGGCAGTTGCCTGCCGGCCCCGTTGCTGCAACGTATTGCCTTGCGTCTTAAGCCGCGTCTGCCGAAACCTCCGGAGCCGCTGCCGCTGCCTCGCCGACCGGCGTGAAGGCGGCTTCCGCCGCGGCGGCCGCTTCCGAGCCGCCCATCTTCAGCTTCCTGCGGGCGGTGTGGTACGCGAGTCCCGTGCCCGCCGGAATCAAACGTCCGACGATCACGTTTTCCTTCAAGCCACGCAGGTCGTCGCGCTTGCCCATGATCGCGGCTTCGGTCAGCACCCGGGTGGTTTCCTGGAACGACGCGGCCGAGATGAACGAATCGGTCGACAGCGACGCCTTGGTGAT
>JANNNM010000930.1:0-4940 GCA_031398535.1 Betaproteobacteria bacterium
GCCGACCGCATCAAGCAGACGGTGCGGACGAACACCACGCCACGGCATGTGCCGGCGCGCATCGTGGCGGTAGCCGACATACCGCGCACCAAGTCGGGCAAGATCGTCGAGTTGGCGGTGCGCAACGTCGTGCATGGCCGCGAAGTGCGCAACATCGAGGCGCTGGCCAATCCCGAGGCCCTCGAGCACTACCGGGATCTCGACGAACTGAAGTCCTGATGCGCCGTTGCCGCGTCGCGCGCTTAAGACGATGAGCCTCCTTGCCATCCTGATCGCGCTGGGCCTGGAGCAATGGCGTGCGTTCGACTGGCGCACGTCGGGCGAGCGCGCGTTCGTGCGCTACGCGCGCGCGGTGGAGCGCAAGCTCAACGGCGGCACGCGACAGCACGGCACCTTCGCGGTCGTGGCGGCCCTTGTGCCACCGACCGCGCTGGCGGCGTTGCTGTTCTTCGTCGCCGATGCGCTGCATCCGGTGGCGGGGCTGGTGATCAATGCGGCCATCCTGTATCTGCTGATGGGATTCCGGCGGTTCAGCCACGCCTTGTCGGCCATCGTCGCCGCTCTGCAGGCGGGCGACCTGCAGGCGGCGCGGCGCACACTGGGCGTGTGGCGTGGCGGCTCGACGCTGGATCTTTCCGCCCAGGACGTGGCACGCCTGGCGATCGAACGCGGCCTGGTCGACGCGTACCGGCAGGTCTTTGCGGTGCTGTTCTGGTTCGTCGTGCTGCCGGGACCGATCGGCGCCGTGCTGTATCGCGCCGCGGTGCTGCTGGCGGACGAATGGCGCGGTCCCGTGCCCGGTGTCCCGCCGACGCCCCCCGTCCTGGCGCGCGCGGAGTTCGGCCAGCCGGCACAGACCCTGCTGTCGTGGCTCGACTGGATTCCGGTGCGGCTGACTGCACTGTCGTTCGCGATCGTCGGCGATTTCGAGGACGCGATCGCGTGCTGGCGCACGCAGGCCACGCAATGGGTCACCCACGAAGGCGGCACTGCGGTCGGCATCCTGCTGGCGGCCGGTGGAGGCGCGCTGGGCGTGCAGCTGGGCGGACCGCTCCCCACGCTGGCAGGGGACCCCGACTCGCGTCCGGACCTCGGCATCGGCGATCCGGTGGAACCGGAAGTGCTGCCGTCCGCGGTGGGTCTCGTATGGCGCGCGCTGGTGCTGTGGCTGCTGCTGATCCTGCTGCTGACGCTGGCCAATCTTGCGCCATAGGCGCGAAGCATTGCGTCAGCGGCGCAGGCCGCCAGCTTCGACCGTCAGGCGGTGCATCAACGCCAGCCGGTGCGGCGCGATGGCACCGCTGGCCACGGCGGCGGTGATCACGCAGCCGGGTTCCGCACCGTGCCGGCAATCGCGGAACCGGCACTGTCCCAGCAGCGGACGAATCTCGACGAAGGCTTCGGCCAGCGTCAGTGCGTCGAGGTGCGCGAGCGCGAAGGCCTTCATCCCCGGCGAATCGACGATCCACGCGTCGTCGCCCAGTGCGGGCAACGGGTAGAGGCTGGTCGACGTGGTGGTGTGCTTGCCGGTATTGAGTGACGTGGAAACTTCCGCCGTGCGCGCAGCCACCTGCGGCAACAGCGCGTTGACGAGCGTGGACTTGCCCATCCCGGATTGTCCGACCAGCACCGTGTGCTGGTCGCGCAGCCACGGCAACATGGGTGACACGTCATCGCGGGCGGAAAACGCGACGATCGGGTAGCCCAGCCGCGCCACGCCCGAAAGCCGGTCCTGCAACAGTGCGTAGGAGGGCAGGTCGGATTTGTTGGCCAGCACGACGAAACGGCATTGCGCGGCCTCCGCCGCGATCATCCAGCGATGGATGAGTTCCGTGTCGAGCGCCACGTCAGGCGCGACCACCCCCGCGATCTGCGTGACATCCGCCGCCAGCAGCTTCGACTTGAAGGCGTCGGAGCGGTAGATGAGATTGCGGCGCGGCGCCACCGCGACGATGGCGGCACCCCCCGCATCCTGTTCGACGGTGACCGTGTCGCCGACGGCAAGCTGCATCAGCCGACCCTTCATGATGCACGGAATGACTTCGCCATTGGCCAGCGCAACGTCGTAGCGGCGCCGCATCGTGGCGACGACCAAGCCGGTCTGCGGCGCCGGCGCGCCAGGCGAAGGCGTGGGCGCAGTCACGCGAAGAGGCGCTCGGTGCGCGCGGCGCAGATGAAGTCGTTGCGGGTCAGGCCCCCCGCATCGTGCGTCGAGAACGTGACTTCGCAGCGCGCGTAGTGCACGCCGAGGTCCGGGTGGTGATTCTGCGCTCGCGCGATGAACGCCAGTGCATTGACGAAGGCCATCGTTGCGTCGAAGTCGGCGAAGCGGAACGACTTGGCGAGCATCGCCCCGGTCGTGGTCCAGCCGGGCAGCGCCGCAGCAAACGTGGCGACGTCGGCGGCATCGAGCTTTGGCGCACCGTTGCGGCATGACTCGGACGCGAGCGTCACGAGCAGCGGATGCACGGGATCCGGCACGCTCATCGCGCGAACCGGTAATGCGTGGCTTCGAGATACGCCGTCACCTGGTCTTCCTCATCGGGGAAATATTGGGTCGCAAGCTCGGTATTGCAACGCGCCACCTGCGCCCGGAGCGCGGCCAGCGAGGTGACCTTGCGGTCCGGCCGCGTGTAGATGGCATCCGGCGTGCCGAACTTCTGCCGGTGGCAGGCAACGCAGTCGCGATCGGACAGCGCGCGGCCCGCCGCGATATCAGCAGCGGTAGGCGCCGGCTGCGCGCGCGTCGCGCCGGCCGTCGCCAGTGCAACGCAGGTCGCAGCGGCAACGAAGGCGACTTTCCGCATCATGCCGGCGCTGCCTGGGTACCGGCGAATGCCGTGATATGCGCGATCCGCACGGCGGCCGGCGGATGCGAATCGTAGAACGCCGAGTGGACGGGATCGGGCGTCAGCGTCGCGGCGTTGTCCTCGTAGAGCTTGACCAACGCATTGGTCAATGCTGCGGCCGACGCATGGCGCACGGCAAAGGCGTCGGCTTCGAACTCGTGTCGCCGCGAGTAGCGCGCGGACAGCGGCTCGAGCACGAACGTGAACACCGGCAGCACCAGCAGGAAGAGTTCCAGTGCGACGCCAGGGCGGCTCATCGCCACCGGCAATAGGGATTGCGGTATGCCGAGGCCTTCGTAGAACCAGGGCGCCTGCGCGAGCCACGCCAGCAATCCCAGCACGACCAGCGACAGCAGGGCAGACCACACGATGCGCTTGACCACGTGCAGCCGCTTGTAGTGACCGAGCTCATGCGCCAGCACGGCTTCGATCTCGTCCGGCGACAATCGCGACAGCAGCGTGTCGAAGAACACGATGCGCTTGGCGCGGCCGAAGCCGGTGAAATAGGCGTTGCCGTGGCCGGAGCGCTTCGAACCGTCCATCACGAAGAGCCCCGCACTGCGAAACCCGCACCGCGCGAGCAGGGCCTCGATGCGTTCGCGTGCCGGATTCTCGCCGAGCGGCGAGAACGTGTTGAACATCGGCGCGATCACGGTGGGATAGAGCACCAGCAGCAGCAGCTGGAAGCCCATCCACGCCGCCCATGCCCAAAGCCACCACGTGCCCCCCGCGGCGCCCATCAGCCATAGCACCAGCACCAGCAGCGGAACGCCCAGCACCAGTCCCAGCGCGGTGCCCTTGGCGAGATCGGCCAGCCACAGCCGCAGCGTGACGCGATTGAAGCCGAAGCGCTCCTCGATCCGGAACGTGTGCCACCACGAGAAGGGCAACCCGACCGCCGCATAGATCAGCCCGGCCACGCCGAACATCGCCACATCGCGCCAGAGCGGGGAGAGCGGCAGCGTCTCGGTCCACGCGACGATGGCGGCAAGACCGCCACCCAGCGTGAGTGCCAGCAACAGCAACGCATCGACGGCCGTGTGCAGCATCGACTGCCGTTGCTTGGCGACTGTGTAATCGGCCGCCTTGGCATGGGCGGACAGCGTCAGCCGTCCCGCGAAGGCGGCCGGGACCTGGTCGCGATGGTGCCGAACGTGTGCGATCTGGCGACGGGCGAGCCAGAGCCGCACCGCCAGCGAAGCGGCTAATGCCAGGACAAACACGAGGGTGGTGGCAGCGGCGGTCACGACGATGGAAGAAGCGGGCATGCGACAATGCAAACTCAATTCTACGCCAAGCCCCCGATGCCCCAAGACGCGCAACGCCTCATCTGGATCGACATGGAAATGACCGGGCTGAAGCCCGAGCAGGACCGGATCATCGAAGTGGCGCTGGTCATCACCGACGCCAACCTCGTCACCGTGGCCGAGGCCCCGGTCTGGGTGGTGCATCAGACCGATGCCGTGCTGGACGGCATGGACGCGTGGAACCAGGGTACGCACGGCCGCTCGGGCCTCATCGCCAAGGTCAAGGCCGCGAGCGCGGACGACGCGAGCATCGAGGCACAGGCACTGGCCTTCCTGGCCGAACACGTGCCGGCCAAGGCGTCGCCGATGTGCGGCAATTCGATCTGCCAGGACCGCCGCTTCCTGGCGCGGTGGATGCCTGCGCTCGAAGACTGGTTCCACTACCGCAACCTCGACGTGTCGACGCTTAAGGAATTGTGCCGGCGCTGGAAGCCCGAACTGATGAAGGGCATCCCGAAGGAAGGCAAGCACGAGGCGTTGGCGGACGTGTACGAGTCGATCGAGGAATTGAAGTACTACCGCGAGCATTTCATCCGCGCGTGATGCGCGACCGGCGATGCTTGGCGTTCCTCCGATGAATTTCTGCAGCCAGTGCGGTTCCGCCCGCATCGAGACGCGCATCCCGGAAGGCGATTCGCTGCCACGCTTCGTGTGCGCCGATTGCGCGACGATCCACTATCAGAACCCCAAAGTGGTCGTGGGTTGCCTGCCGGAGTGGGAAGGCCAGGTGCTGCTGTGCCGTCGCGCCATCGAGCCGCGTCTCGGGCTCTGGACGCTGCCTGCC
>JANNNM010000050.1:0-2631 GCA_031398535.1 Betaproteobacteria bacterium
GGCCTGCTTCGCGTACATCTCGCGCTGCGCCTGCAGGAAGCCCTCGCTCATCACCTTGGCGTAGCCGCCGCCGCCGGACCCCTCTTCCTCGTAGTCCACCTTGACGAACTCGCCGCCCAGCGACACCACCTGGTCGGCGACCTCCGCCCGCGTGTCGTTGGCGCGCACGATGGCGCCCAGGTTGGCGGCAGTGCCGATCGCCGCAAGGCCCGCGACGCCCGCGCCGGCGATGAAGACCTTCGCCGGCGGGATCTTGCCCGCCGCGGTGATCTGGCCGTTGAAGAAGCGGCCGAAGGCGTTGGCGGCCTCGATGACGGCGCGATAGCCGCTGACGCCCGCCATCGACGTCAGCGCATCCATCTTCTGCGCCCGCGACAACTGCCGGGGCAGGCAGTCGATGGCGAGCACGGTCGCTTTCTTCGCCGACAACAGCTGCATCAGCTCCGGGTTCTGGGCGGGCCAGATGAAATCGACCAGCATGCCGCCCTCGCGCATCAGCCCCACTTCCGCGGGACTCGGCGGGCGCACCTTGAAGACGATGTCGGAAGACGCCCAGAGTTCGGTGGCCGTGGGGAGAACTTCAGCGCCGGCGGCGCGGTAGGTATCGTCCGCAAAGTTGGCGTCGTCACCCGCACCGGCTTCCACCGCCACGCGGAAGCCCAACTTGATCAGCTTCTCGACGACTTCGGGGACGGTGGCCACCCGCTTCTCGCCCGGGAAGATTTCCTTCGGTACTCCGATCAGCAACGACATCCTGGTTCTCCCTCGATACGACGGCGGGCGGAGCCGGCCTGCAGGCGGCGCGTCCGGAGTTATTGGGTATGAGTTGGTGGTGTCAGATCAGCGCCGCGATCGCACGGCCAAGTTCGCCGGTCGTCGCGCCACCGCCGAGGTCGGGCGTCTTCGGCGCGTCCTTGTCGGCAAGCACGCGCTCGATCGCCGCGACAATGGCATCCGCAGCCGGCTTGTAGCCCAGGAAGTCTAGCATCAGCGCCCCCGACCAGATCTGGCCGATGGGATTGGCGATCCCCTTGCCCGCGATGTCCGGCGCCGAGCCGTGCACCGGCTCGAACAGCGACGGGAAATCGCGCTCCGGATTCAGGTTGGCCGACGGCGCGATGCCGATCGTGCCGCAGACGGCGGGACCGAGATCCGACAGGATGTCGCCGAAAAGATTGGACGCCACGACGACGTCGAAGACCTGCGGCCGTGCCACGAAATGCGCGCTGAGGATGTCGATGTGATACTGGTCGGTGCGGATGTCGGGATACTCGGCGGCGATCACCTTGAAGCGCTCATCCCAATACGGCATCGTGATGGAGATGCCGTTGGACTTGGTCGCCGACGTGACGTGCTTCTCGGGCCGCGTGCGCGCCAGTTCGAACGCAAAGCGCAGGATGCGATCGACCCCCTTGCGCGAGAAGACGGATTGCTGGAACACGATCTCGCGGTCGGTGCCCGGATACATCCGCCCGCCCACCGACGAGTATTCGCCTTCGGTGTTCTCGCGGACCACGACGAAGTCGATGTCACCCGGCTTGCGGTTGGCAAGCGGCGACGGAATGCCCGGCATCAGCTTGCAGGGCCGCATGTTGACGTACTGGTCGAACTGGCGCCGGAACAGGATCAGCGAGCCCCACAGCGACACGTGATCCGGCACGGAGGCGGGCCAGCCGACGGCGCCGTAGTAGATGGCTTCGAAGGGATGCAGGATGTCGAACCAGTCCTCCGGCATCATGCGGCCGTGCTTCGCGTAGTAGTCGCAGCTCCAGTCGAAGACCTCGTACTCGAGCTCGATCCCGAATTTCGCCGCCGCCGCATCGAGCACGCGCACGCCTTCCGGCATCACTTCCTTGCCGATGCCGTCGCCTGCCATCACCGCAATCCTGTGCGCTGCCATGATCCGACCTTTATTTGCACGAGACCCGCAGTGTACGTAAAACTTCGGCCAAACGTCGTATCCCGGTTGGCGACGGAACCCGATAGGGTGCCTGCATCGGGTGGCGCATTCGCGCCCCCGCAGCGCAAATGGAGGCTCCCATGCCCGCACGCAATTACTGGGTTGGCGTCGTGTCGCACGATCATGTGGCCATCGGGGTTGCCGGCGGCTTTGTCCAGTTGAATCATGGCAAGGCTGGCCCGCTCGAGCGCATGCAGCCCGGCGACGGCTTCGTCTACTACTCGCCCAAGTCCGCCTATCCGGACGGCGCGGCGCTGCAGGCATTCACCGCCATCGGCCGCGTGGCGGCCTCGGGCATCGCCCCCGTGCCCGCGCCCAACGGCAGCTTCTTCTTCCGGCGGCAGGTCCTGTTCCTGCCGTCGCAGCTGGCACCGGTGAAGCCGTTGATCGACACCCTCGACTTCATCCGCAACAAGAAGTATTGGGGCGCCGCGTTCCGCTTCGGGTTCATTCGCATCGAGGTGGAGGACTTCGCGCGCATCGCCACGGCCATGGCCTGCAACGTGGAGCGCGAGTTTCCTGAGGCAGTTGCAGTCTAGTGTCGCGGCCCGGCCTGCGCTATCGTTTTATCCTCCGATAGCCCAACCAACCGGCATTCGCGCCGGTGACAAGGAGGCCCCGATGGGTGTCATGGTGATTGCCCTGTTCCGACCCAAGCCCGGCATGGCAAC
>JANNNM010000087.1:0-3508 GCA_031398535.1 Betaproteobacteria bacterium
CGGCTTCAGCCGCGTCGCCTATTTCGAATGGGGCGCGCCCGACAATCCGCGTGTCGTGATCTGCGTGCACGGTCTCTCGCGCACTGGGCGCGATTTCGACGTGCTCGGCGAAGCGATGGCGGCCACGCATCGCGTGCTGGCAGTCGACCTGCCCGGCCGCGGCGCCAGTGACTGGCTGGCGGACCCCGCAGATTATGTTTTCCCTACTTATCTCGGCGCCCTGACCGCACTGATCGCGCGCAGCGATGCCAGCGAAGTCGCTTGGGTCGGCACATCGCTCGGCGGGCTGCTGGGGATGGTGCTGGCCGCGCAACCGGAAACGCCGATCCGCCGACTGGTCGTGAACGATGTCGGGCCGGTCATTGAACCCGCATCCCTTGCCCGCATCGGTTCCTACGTCGGTCAGGACCCCACCTTTGCCGACTACGCGTCGATCGCCGCCTACGTGCGCGAGATCTCGGCTCCCTTCGGGCCGCTGTCCGACGCGCAGTGGGATCACCTGGTCCGGACCAGCGTCGGCCAGCGTCCGGACGGCCGCTGGGGCATGCTATACGACCCGGGCATCGCCGTGCCCTTTCGTGCGGCCCCGGCCCCTCCCGACCTGTGGCCGCTGTGGGACGCGATCACCTGCCCCACGCTGGTCCTGCGGGGCGGCGACTCCGACCTGCTGTCCGCCGCCACCGCCACGGCCATGGGCGAGCGCGGGCCGAAACCCCGCGTGATCACCTTCAAGGGCGTGGGCCACGCCCCGATGCTGCTGGGTCAGGAGCAGGTGGGCCCGGTGTGCCAGTTCCTGCGTTCCGATCCCTGACGAGCATCTGGCACGAATTGCGCTTTGAGAGGCTTCGGTACCGGCCGCATCATCGCTTACAATCGCGAACGCACGCTCCGGTACGGGTCGAACCACCCTTGCCGCACCCATGGCAATCGCGCTCACACTCCCGCCCGTCGACGCCCGCCCGGCCAACCCGCCCGAAATCCGTCCTGCAAAAGTCGGCCCGTGGCTGGACGAGATCGGCCGGCGTGAACCCGCGGATGCGGCCCGGCTGATCGGCGACGCGCTCGCCGCCACCAATCGCGTGGCGATGAGCGACAGCAAGCGCCTCGAGCTCGCGGAGCTGTACTGGAATTCCGCAACGGTGCTGTGGCCGCAACTTGAAAAGCTCTTCGCGCGCGCCTCGCACCCACTGACCGGCGACGCGCTGGAGTCAGCCAAGGCTTCGCTGACGCTGTCGAGCGAACTGGCCACCGCCTACAAGCACCTGCTGTCGCGCGAAGCGGACAAGCGCATCGCGCTGGGTGGACAGCGGCTGATGGTGGCGCTGGTGCATCGCTGCCTGCAATGCACGGCGCGCATCCTCGTCAACAGCTACCTGTCGTATGCGCCGGTCCCGCCGCACACCTGGCACGACGCGCATCTCATCTACATGTTCGCGCGGGATCGCAACATCCATCTCGTGCCCGTGGCACCCGACCAGCCCGAGGCCACGCCGGAGCGCCTGGCCATCCAGTCGATGCTTCTGGCGCTGGCCAATCCGTACGGATTCCTGCCCGGCCAGTTGCCGATCGTGCTGCGCTACGTGCAGGAGTACGCGCATTGGGCCAAGCTGACCGACATCGTGCCGGTGCACCGGATGGCCAAGGCCGTGGCCATCGTGCCGGTCGGCCACGACTTCCCGCCGTTTTCCGCCAACAAGGGCGGCTCGATTGAAGGCAGCAAGCTTTTCCTGCTGACCTTCGACCTCGCCTTCCAGATCCAGGAGCAACTGCGCGCGCTGGAAGCCGGCGGCGACGTGCCCCCGGGAATCGGCCGCGATCCGGTGGCGCGATTGCAATACATCGCGCTGCTGAAGCGGCTGCTGCGGCAATGGGCCATTCCGCCGGCACGGCAGTTCAACCGGCTGCCATCACGCGCGCGCGTCGTCACCTGCACCGGGCTTTCCGGCATCTGGCAATACAGCAAGGGCGTGCACGCGGGCGTGCAGCGTCCGGCGGGCCTGCCGCCGATGGCCAACTGCCAGGTGATCAACCACACACCGGCCGGCTATGCCTTGCGGCAGATCGATACCGTCCCCACCGCGCTGCGCATCGGCGAGCTGATCGCATTGCGCATCGAAGGTCGCTCGGGCCTGCAGGTGGCGATGGTGCGGTGGTTTCGCAATACGCTGAAGGGCAGCGGTCTCGAGTTTGGCTGCGAGCTGTTGTCCGACAACCCGGAAGCCGCCGCGGCCGCGCCGGAAGACGCCACCGAAGGCCTGATGACGCCGGTGGTCGTGCTGCCCGAGGACAACCCCGGCAATCACGACAGCACGCCGCCCCAGGTGCTGGTGCCGGCGGGTGCCTTCGCGCTCGAGCAGGCCATCACGCTGCGCCGGGGCAACACGGCAGGTTTTGCGGTGCTGACCAAGCTCGTCGAACAGGGACCGGGGTTCGAACTCTACGAATTCGTGGCCGTTGGCTGATCCGGGCCACGCTGTTCCCGGCATTCGCGTGTCCGCCCGGATCACGGTGGCGGCGCTGGTGGCGCTGACGCTGCTCGAAGTGCTGTGGGAGGTGGTACTGGCCCCGATCCCCGGCGCGCGCTGGCTGGCGGTGAAGGCGTTGCCGCTGGCCATCCTCATTCCGGGTGTTGCGCGTGGCGCGCGCAAGCCGCGGCAGTGGCTCGTGTTGCTGGTGCCGTTCTACTTCGCGGAAGCGCTGGTGCGCGCGCTCACGGAATCCGGCCGCCACGCCGTGGTCGCAGCGCTGGCGGCAACGCTTGCGCTGGTCACGTTCTTCGCGTTGCTCGCGTGGTTTCGCGCGGAGAAGCACTGACGCGCAACGACGTCGCGCGGGACGGCGGGCGTCCTAGTCGATTGACCGGGGACCCACTTCCGGGGCCTTCCCGGTGGCCTGTCCCTGCAATCCCTTGGGCAATGGAAACGTCACGTTCTCGACGACGCCGGATAACTCCGTCACGCCCAGCGCGCCCATTTCCTTCAGCCGTGCAATCACCTGCCTGACCAGCACCTCCGGCGCGGAGGCCCCTGCAGTGACCCCCACGCGGCGCTTGCCGGCCACCCACTCCTCGCGCAGTTCCTCGGCGCGATCCACCATCCATGCCGGGACGCCACGGTGCGCCGCCACTTCGCGCAGCCGGTTGCTGTTGGAGCTGTTGGGGCTGCCGACGACGATCACTGTATCGACTTGCGGGATCAGCGCCTTCACCGCGTCCTGGCGGTTCTGCGTCGCGTAGCAGATGTCGTCGCGCTTCGGCCCGACGATCTCCGGAAACCGCGCCTTCAATGCCTCGACCACGGCGGCGGCATCGTCGACCGACAGCGTGGTCTGCGTGACATAGGCCAGCTGCGTCGCGTCGCGGACGACGAGGTGCGCGACATCGGCCACCGATTCGACCAGATGGATGCCCCCCTTCGCCTGGCCCATCGTGCCCTCCACTTCCGGGTGCCCCGCGTGGCCGATCATCACGATGTCGCGGCCCTGCTCGCGCATCTTGGCCACTTCAACG
>JANNNM010000089.1:0-7054 GCA_031398535.1 Betaproteobacteria bacterium
CGGCGTGGGTTGCCACTTCATGGCCACGTACATCTTCTCCGGCACGAAGATTTTCTCGCCGATGGGCTCCGAAGGCGCAGCGTGGGTGGGTCATGCGCCGTTCACCGACACCAAGCACATCTTCGCCAACATGGGCGACGGCACGTATTACCACTCGGGCCTGCTGGCCATTCGCGCGGCGGTGTCGGCGCAGGTGGCCATCACGTTCAAGATCCTCTACAACGATGCGACGGCCGCCACCGGCGGCCAGCCGTTGCCCGGCGCATTCAACGTCCCGGCCCTCACCCGCCAGCTCGAGGCCGAAGGGGTAAGGCAGATCGTCGTGGTGACGGACCAACCGGAAAAGTACGGCAAGGACGCGGCGTTCGGCCGCGGCGTGACCATTCGCCATCGCGATCACCTCGACGTCGTGCAGCGCGAACTGCGCGAAGTGAACAACGTCACGGCCCTGGTGTACGACCAGACCTGCGCGGCGGAAAAGCGGCGGCGCAGGAAGCGCGGCAAGTTTCCCGACCCGCAGCGCCGCTCGTTCATCAACACGCGGGTATGCGAAGGCTGTGGCGACTGCAGCACCAAGTCCAATTGCGTGTCGGTCACGCCGGTGGAGACGGAGTTCGGGCGCAAGCGCGCGATCGACCAATCCTCCTGCAACAAGGACTTCTCGTGCCAGAACGGGTTCTGCCCCAGCTTCGTCAGCGTCGAAGGCGGCGCACCACGGCGCGGGCAGGCGCTCGCCGCGAAGGAAGACCAGTTCGCCGTCATCCCGGCGCCGGAACTGCCGTCGCTGGCCAAGCCGTGGTCGATCGTGGTCGCAGGCGTCGGCGGCACCGGGATCATCACCGTGGGCGCCTTGCTCGGCATGGCTGCGCATCTCGAAGGCAAGGGCGTATCCGTGCTGGACATGACGGGCGTGGCGCAGAAAGGCGGCGCGGTCACCACGTTCGTGCGCATCGCGGCGCGGCCGGAAGACCTGCACACGATCCGCATCGCGGCGGGGGAAGCCAACGCGGTGATCGGCAGTGACCTGCTGGTGACCGCCGAGAACTCGATCCTGACCCGGATGCAGCGCGGCGTCACGCGCGCCGTGATCAACACCAACCGGATGGCGACCGTGGCCTTCATCAAGAATCCGGACCTGCAGACGCCATGGGTGGCGATGGAGGACGGCCTGCGCGATGTGATCGGCGCGGACGCCGTGCGCTACCTCGACGCCACGCGGCTGGCCAATGGCCTGCTCGGCGAATCGCTCGCCACCAACATCTTCCTGCTGGGCTATGCGTACCAGATGGGGCTCGTTCCCGTGTCGAAGGAAGCGCTGTTCCAGGCGATCGCGCTGAACGGTGCGGCGGTGGCCGCGAACCAGCGCGCGTTCGAATGGGGTCGATTGGCTTGTCACGATTTGCCCAGCGTCGAGCGGCAGGCCAAGCCTGCCGAGACGACGATCGGCTCCGACCGCATCCTGTCGGCTGATCTCGACGGCGCCATCGCGCGCCGCGTGGAGGTGCTGACCGCCTACCAGGACGCAGCCCTGGCGCAGCGCTATCGCGCGCTGGTGGATCGCGTACGTGCCGCGGAGGCGCGCGTGGCACGCGGCAGCACGCTGCTCACTGATGCCGTCGCCCGCAACTACTTCAAGCTGCTGGCGATCAAGGACGAGTACGAGGTCGCGCGTCTCTATACCGACGGCGAGTTCGAGCGCCAGGTGGCCGCCAGCTTCGAGGGCGACTACAAGTTGCGCTATCACTTCGCCCCGCCGCTGTGGGTCAAGCCCGACAAGATCACCGGCGCGCCGGTCAAGCGTACGTACGGTGCCTGGGTGAAGCCGCTGCTGTCCGTGCTGGCGCGCTGCAAGGGCCTGCGCGGCACGTGGCTCGACCCCTTCGGCCATACGCATGAACGCAAACTCGAACAGCAGTTGATCACCTCGTACGAAAGCACGGTAGCGGAACTGGAACGCAACCTGCGGCCGGACAATCTCGGCGTGGCGGTGGAAGTCGCCGCCCTGCCCGCCACGATCCGCGGCTACGGCCACGTCAAGCGCCGCAACATCGACGCGGCGCGGACGCGCGAGGCCGCATTGCTCGCGCAGTTCTGCAAACCGGTCGTGGTACCGGTGGCGCTGGCCGCGTAGCGGTTGCGCAAGCCCACCATCAAGGCGCGCGAAGCGTTCGCGTATATTTCACCTTTACCGCCGCCGTGCACGTCCGCACGGCGGCGTCATTCACCTGAACGATCACCATGCAACTGCAGGGCATTCGCGTCGTCGACCTATCCCGCATTCTTTCCGGCCCCTTCTGCTCGATGTTTCTGGCCGACATGGGCGCGGAAGTCATCAAGGTGGAGGATGTCGACGAAGGCGACCCGGTACGGAAGCAAGGCATCCTGCGCGATGGCTTCGGCCTCTACTTCGCGTCGTTCAACCGCAACAAGCGATCGCTGACGCTCGACCTGCGCAGTGCCGATGGCAAGGCGGTGCTGCGCAAGCTGATCGCGACCGCCGATGTGGTGCTCGACAATTTCCGGCCTGGCGTGATGGACAAGATCGGACTGTCGCGCGCGGAGCTTGCCGCGATCAAGCCCGACATCATCAGCTGCCACATCACGGGCTTCGGCAACGACGGCCCGTACCGCGACCGACCCACCTTCGATTTCATCGCGCAGGCGATGAGCGGCTTCATGAGCGTGAACGGCACCGAGGGCGAGGCTCCGGCCCGCGCTGCGCCCCCGCTGTCCGACCTGATCGCCGGCTCCTACGCCGCGATGGGCATCTGCGCCGCGCTGGTCCGGCGCGAGCGGACCGGCCAGGGCGAGGAAGTGTCCACCGCGTTGACCGACAGCATGATCGCCAACCTCGCGTTCCTGGCGACCCACTTCTTCGAGACCGGCGAGCAGCCGCTGCGTACCGGCAACGACCACGCGCTGGTGGCGCCCTATGGCCTCTTCGAGGCCGCCGACGGCGAAGTGGCCATCGCGCCGTCGAACGACATGGTCTATCACAAGCTGCTCGACGCGCTCGGCCTCACCGCGCTGAAGCTGCACCCGGAGTTCCTGACCAACCGCGACCGCTTCGAGCGCCGCACGGCGATCAATGCGCTGATCAACGCGGAAATCCGCAAGCAGCCGATTGCGCACTGGCTGGACGTGCTCAACGCCGCCGGCGTGCCCTGTGGCCGCGTGATGGGCCTGAAGGAGGTGTTCGACGACCCGCAGGTGCGCCACCAGCAGATGCGGATTACCATCGACCATCCGCGCCTCGGTCCGATGGACGTGCTGGGCTTCCCGATCAAGTTCACCGACGATCCGTGTCGCGTGCACCGGCCGCCGCCCGACCTTGGCGCCGACACCGATCAAATCCTGGGCGAGCTCGGCTACGGTACCGCCGAGATCGCCGCATTGCATTCGAAAAGGGCTGCCTGATGGACTATGCCAACCTGCCGGCCTCGCGCCCGCGCGTCTCGATCACCGAGGTGGGCACGCGCGATGGCTTTCAATCCGAAAAGGTCTTCATCCCCACTGCGGTCAAGGCGGAGATCCTCGATGCGCTGATCGGCACCGGGCTCCGCAACTTCGAGGCCACATCCTTCGTCAGTCCGCGCGCGGTGCCGCAACTGGCGGACGCGCACGACCTGCTGGCGCTGGTCACGCGTCGCAGCGAGGCCCATCTCGCCACACTGGTGCCCAATGCCCGCGGCGCCGAGCGCGCGCTGGGTGCCGGGGTCGACGAGATCGTGTGCTTCGTCTCGGCCAGCGAGACACACAACCAGGCCAACCTCAATGCGGCTATCGACGGCTCCCTGGCCCATGTGAAGGAAATCGTGGCCATCGCGCAGGCCGCCACGCCGCTTCGTGGCGCCGTCGCGTGCGCATTTGGCTGCCCTTTCGAGGGCGAGGTGCCGGTCGCGGCGGCGATGCGCCTGATCGATGCGTATGCGGCGCTGGGCATCGACCGGATTTCGCTCGGTGACACGACGGGCATGGCCACGCCGCCCACGGTGGCGCGGCTGGTCGAGGCCATCCGCGCGCGGCACCCCGCCCTGCGGATCGCGCTGCACTTCCACAACACGCGCGGCGTGGGCCTGGCCAACGTGATGGTGGGCTTGGACCTCGGCATCCGCGAATACGAGTCCTCGATTGCCGGTTTGGGGGGCTGCCCCTTCGCGCCCGGCGCCACCGGTAACATATGCACGGAAGACCTGGCGTACCTGCTGGAGGAGTCCGGCTTCGACACGGGCATCGACCTCGATGCGCTGATCGTCGTGGCCCGGCGGGTCGAGGCAGTGATCGGACGCGTACTGCCCGGGCAGGTGATGAAAGCCGGCCCGCGGTTGCGCAGCTATTCCACCGACAGCGTTCATCGCGCCGTTGGTTGATCGATGTTTCATAACAATGGAGGCAACACCATGACTCGCTTGCTGATGGCCATGCTGGCCCTGGTTGCGATTGCTGCGCCGGTCCACGCCCAAACCTGGCCCAACAAACCCATCCGGCTGATCGTGCCGTTCACGCCGGGCGGCGGCACCGATTTCGTGTCGCGCGTCGTCGCGACGGAGTTGGCGAAGAGCACCGGCTGGACCGTGATCGTCGAGAACAAGGCCGGGGCCGGCGGCACCATCGGTCTCGTCGAGGCGGTGCGCGCACCCAACGAAGGCTACGACATGGTGATGGGCCAGGCCGACAACCTGATCATCGCGCCTGCCGTGCAGAAGAATCCCGGCCTCGACCCGCTGAAGGACCTGACGCCGGTCATCCAGGTGGCGAGCTCGCCGTTCCTGTTCATGGGCGCGGCGGACTCCAAGTTCAAGAACCTGAAGGATGTGATCGCTGCGGCCAAGGCCGATCCGAAGGCCATCACCTACGGTACCGCGGGCCATGGCACCTTCGCGCAGCTGGCCGCCGTGCTGCTGATGCAGGCTGCCGACTTCAACATGGTGGAAGTGCCGTACAAGGGCGCCGCCCCCGCGATGACCGACCTGCTGGGCGGCCACATCTCGATCGCTGCGCTGTCGATCGCATCGGGCATGCCGCAGATCCAGGCGGGCAAGCTGCGCGGGCTGGCGGTCACCTCGCTCACCCGCAATCCGGCCCTGCCGGATGTCCCCACGGTGTCCGAGCAGGGCTTCAAGGATTTCGAGGCCGGCGGCTGGCTGGCCATCCTGGTGCCGAACGGCACGCCGCCCGCCATCATCGCGCGGCTCAATACCGAGATCGGCAAGGTCATGATGATGCCGGAGGTCAAGGCCAAGCTGATTGCCCAGGGCGTGGAAGCGAAGACCAGCACGCCCGAGCAACTCGGCGCGCTGATGCGGAGCGACACGACCAAGTGGCACAAGATCGTCAAGGACGCCGGCATCAAGCCGGAGTGACGAACTCGGGTAGCGCGCCCCGGTGACCACGCCCCTGCATCGCGCACTGGTCACGCTGACGCTGCCGGATGAGGTGAAGTCCGTACTCGACGCCGCGTTTCGCGTCGAGTACGCGCCGGATTTCGATTACCGCGCTGCGGGTGCCAACGCGCAGATCGACGGGCACGACATCCTGATCGTGTCCGCGACGAAGGATCGCCTGGACGCCGGCGTGATCGCGGCGCTGCCTGCCAGCGTCCGCGTGATCGCGACGTACTCGATCGGCCACGAGCATATCGATCTCGCGGCGGCAAAGGCGCGCGGCATTGCCGTCTTCGCGACCCCGGACGTGCTCACCGACGCCTGCGCGGAAGTGGGCCTGCTGCTGTTGCTGGGCGCCGCGCGGCGCGTCACCGAAAGCATCGACCTGATCCGCAGCGGGCAATGGACCGGCTGGTCGCCCACACAGTTGAACGGTGTCACGCTGGCCGGCAAGCGCCTGGGCATCATCGGCATGGGCCGCATCGGCCGCGCGATTGCATTGCGCGCGCGCACGTTCGGGATGGCCATTCACTACACCAACCGGTCGCGGCTCGATGCATCCCTTGAAGACGGCGCGACGTTCCACGCCGACCCGGAGGCGTTGCTGCGCGTCACGCAGTTCCTGCTGCTGGCCTGCCCCGCCACGCCGCAGACCACCGGCTTCCTCGATGCCCGCCGGCTGGCGCTGATGCCGCGCGGCGCCATCGTGACCAACGTGGGCCGGGGTGCGGTGGTGGTCGACGACGACCTGATCGCGGCCCTGGCGTCAGGTCACATCGCTGCCGCCGGCCTCGATGTCTTCAGCGGCGAACCCGCGGTGCATCCAGGTTACTTCGCGCTGCGCAATGTCTTCATGCTGCCGCACATCGGCAGTTCGACGATCGAGGCGCGCGTGGCGATGGGGCAACTGCTGGTGGATGGCCTGCACGCCTTCGCACAGGGACGCGAAGCGTCCAATCGCCTCGCCTGACCCGGCGGGGCATGCCTTTTGCTGGTTGTTGAAGCGGGCGCCACAGGCGCTCCGCCGCGGCATGTGCCGGCGCTTGCCCTGCACTGCTGCACCACGGTTCCAAGGACACCGATCATGCTGCGTCGTCGCTTTGTACTCGGAGCCGCCTCCGCGGCCGCCGCCGTGCCGCTGGCATCCCTTCCCGGCTGCGGCGGCGGGTCATCCACCAACGAGCCGGCGCCGGTGCCTCCCTCCAATGTCGTGCTGCACCTGCCGGCCGACATGTACATGCACCCGGGCGCGCCGACCGAATGGTGGTGGCACACGGGGACATTGAAAGCTGGCAATCGCGTCTTCGGCTTCGAGATCAATGCCGCCGGTTTCCTGAAGGACGGCTTCGCGTTCACGCAGGTGATGGTCACCGACGTGCAGAACAACAAGCACTACCAGCGCACGACGCCCTACGCGCCACCGGTGCAGTACAACGCCAACACCTGGGCCGAATCCGACACCACGAAGGATTGGTACGCACGCCTCGGCAGCGAAACCAATCAAGGGCGGTCCGGCAAGAAATGCTGCAAGCGCAGACTGGGTGAGAAACGCGACGTTTGCGGCGGGCGAGCGACCTGGCGCCGAAGCCACTGCTGTGACCGCCAGCGGAAAGCCAAGTGATACTCCCAAACCCGTCAAACCAAGGCCAGAATAGGCCAGAGTCAGGTTG
>JANNNM010000097.1:0-3548 GCA_031398535.1 Betaproteobacteria bacterium
GTCTGGTACTTGTCGGCCAGCATGCGCGCGATGATGTCCGTGCCGCCGCCCGCGCCTGCGCCGACCATGATGCGCACCGGCTTGGTGGGGGGTAGGACTGTGCGGCGGCGAGCGTCGTGCAGGCCAGCAGCGCCGACGCGACGATGAACTTCCATCCTTGTTGCAACATGGGTACTCCTCCTTGATATCCGGGGCGCAGGCTAGATGCCCGCGTCCACCGTGTCAAACATGGCCGCCACGCGGGGCCAAGTGTTGTCGAGATGCAGGCGCAGGCTGCGCGCCAGCGCGTCGGGATTGCGCGCCTGCAGCGCGGCGATGAAGGTGTCGTGCTCGGCCATCGCGGCCGACCAGTTGGCAGGCGCTTCATTGCCGATGTAGCGGATACGCCGCATGCGCGTGCGCAGGATGCCGTGCAGCATCGCCAGCGTGGGGTTGTGGGCCGCGCGCACGATGGCGTTGTGGATGTCCTGGTTCAGCTGGAAGTAGTCGAAGCGCTCGCGGCGCGCGAAGTGGCCGCGCATCCTTTCATGCAGCGCGACGATCGCGGCGATCTCCTCATCGCTGGCGTTGCATGCCTCGCGCCCGGCCTGTTCTTCCAGTAATGCGATCAGCGCCAGCATGTCCTGCGCGTCCTTGGCGGTCAGGACCTTCACCACGGCACCGCGTCCCGGCAGCAGGTCGACCAGACCTTCGGCAGCCAGCACCTTCAGCGCTTCGCGCAGCGGCGTGCGCGACACGCCGAGCTGGCCCGCCAGTTCCAGCTCGGCAATGGCGATGCCGGCCGGCAGGCTGCCGTCGACGATCATGTCGCGGACGCGGTTGGTCACCTCGTCGTGCAGCGAGGCACGGTTGATTGGCCCCGTGGCATGGCGCGTGGGAAGACTCGCCCTGCCACTGACATTGGTCAAATTGGCATCCATCGCGCACACTGTAATGCATAATTATGAATAATTCAATGGTACCGGCTGGTACCGGCCAAAGCTAGCGCGCCCCAACGAAGCCCATGAAAAACGGCGGCCCCTGGGGGCCGCCGTCGATGCTTCCGAACGTCCCCGGCAACATCGTGCCGGGGGCTCGGATCCGACATCGCTCAGGGCGACGTGCGCGCGTAGTAGCCGATCCCTTCGTACACCCAGGTCGGGAACGTGGCCTGCACGTAGGTCTTCTCGGCCGCGGAGATCGTATAGAAGTGATAGGTGCCCGTGTTGAAGCGGTACACGGGGGAGGTGGCGGCCTGGCTGGACGGGTAGGTCCAGTACGCCTTGCCTTCCAGGATCCACGTGGGGAACGTGGCCAGCACGTAGTTCTTCTCGGCTTCCGAGATCGTGTAGAAGTGGTTGCTGCCCGTGTTGAACCGGTAGACCGGCAACGTATTGGGCGCCGCCGCCGGGAACGCGTGGTAGGCAATGCCTTCGTACACCCAGGTCGGGAACGTCGCGATCACATAGGCCTTCTCCGCTTCCGAGATCGTATAGAAGTGGTAAGTGCCGGTGTTGAAGCGATGGAGTGGTGCCGACTGCACGGCCGGTGCCGCATTGACGACCTGCGACAACGGTGCATTCGCCGATCCGGTGTTGCCTGAATCACCGCCATAGCTCGCCACGATGCTGTGCGCGCCCACCGCCAGGGTATTCGTCGTGCATGCGGCCGTGCGCGTGTTGCCGGTGCCGGTCAACGCGACCGCACTGCAACCGGAGATCGTCGTGCTGCTGTCGGCGAAGGCCACGTTGCCCGTCGGGTTGGTGCCCACCACGGTCGCGGTGAACGTCACGTTGGCACCCGAGTTGGACGGATTGGCCGAGCTGGCCAGCGTCGTGCTCGAGCCCCCCGGCGGCACAGGACCACCGCCACCCTTGGCGGACAGGACTGCGGCATACGCGTCAATGAGGCCGGCGCCGCAGATCGCGGTGGTGCAATTGCGCAGCGTGTTGGTGGGGAATGGGCGCGCGGTGGTCTGGATCGTCGACAGCACCTGCGCTGGCGTCATCGTCGGGTTGACGGAAAGCATCAGCGACACGATGCCGGCCACATGCGGCGTGGCCATGCTGGTGCCGCCGTAGTACTCGTAGTAGTAGCCGGTGGGGTTGACCACCGTGGAACCGGTGTTCAGCGTCGACAGGATGTAATCGCCATCGGCGCCGCCGGGCGCGGCAATCTCGACGATGCTGCCGAAGTTGCTGTACTGCGCGCGTTGGCCGGCGCGGCCGGTCGCGGCCACGGTGATGACGCCATTGCAGTTGCCGGGGCTGTGGTCGCTGGCGTTCTCGTTGTCATTGCCCGCAGCGATCACGATCGTGGAACCGGCGGCAATCATCGCGTTGATCGCGTTCTGCTCGAAGCTGGAGCAGGGGCCGCCACCACCGAGGCTCAGGTTCAGCACCTTGGCCGGATTCTGGTTCACCGGTACGCCGGGTACCGAGATGCCGGCCGCCCAGCGCATGCCATCGACGATGTCCGAGGTGTAGCCGCCGCACTTGCCCAGCACGCGCACCGGGACGATCTTGCTGACCCAGTTCACGCCTGCCACACCCAGACCGTTGTTGGACGCGGCCGCGATGGTGCCGGCCACGTGCGTGCCGTGCCACGAGCTGCTCGATACATAGCAGCCTTCGAACCAGCCGCCAGCCTCGCTCGCTTCCGCCGACGTGATCCAGTCGCCGGAATCGAACGCATCGGGATCGCGATAGTCGCCGTCATTGGCGACGAGCTGGTCGTCGATCATGTCGTAGCCGGTGGTCACGCGGCCGGCGAGATCCGGATGCGGCAGGATGCCCGTGTCCATCACGGCGATGAAGACGCTGGCCGAACCGGTGGTCAGGTCCCATGCCGGCGGCAGGTTGATGCCGCCCACTTCCGCAGGCGGCGACTTGTAGTGCCACTGGTTGGCGTACTGCGGATCGTTGGGGACGGCTGTCGGGAACTTGAGGTCGTCGACCATCGCGTATTCGACGCCGGGCATCGCGGCAATGCGCTCCACCGACGCCTGCAACTCGGCGCGCGGGACGGCCTTCAGGACGCGCAGCAGATACTCGCCTCCGCCCATCGCGCGCTCATGCGCGACCGGTTGTTGCGCAGCGAAACCGAGCTGGTCCAGTTGTGCAGTGTCGAGCGGCAGGTTGCGCAGTGCGCGGTAAGTGATCGTCGGGTCCTTGTACTTGACGATCACGCGCTGCAGGCGACGGCCTTCCGTCGCGGCGGACTTGCGCGATGGCGTCGTGGTGCTGGATACCATGTCGGCATACACGACGTCGGGCAGCATGCGCACGCGGTTGATCGCGGCGCGCGCGGCCTCGACCGAAAGTGCCGGCGAGAACGTGAGCTTGAAAGCACCGTCGCGCGTGCGGCCGGATTCAACGAGGCCGGTGCGCAGCTGGTTGGCGATGCGGCTCATCTCGCGCGAAGGCATTGTCGCGGCATCGGTGGCGGCGGCATCGTCGCGCAGTCGGATCACCACGCTGTCGATCATCGCGGCGCGGCTGGTGCCGTCGACGGTGTCGATCGTGGCGGCGCCGGCCGTGCTGACAATGCCGGCAAGCAGCAGGGCTGCA
>JANNNM010000151.1:0-9869 GCA_031398535.1 Betaproteobacteria bacterium
GAGCGGTGGTAACCCATCTGCGCGGTGCGCGAGCGATGCCCGAACGAGCGCAGGTCGTTGACGCCATACCAGCGATGGCTGCGCAGATCCTCGGGCTTCTTGCGGGGCTTGGTGCTCATGGTCGGGTCGATTCCGGTGGTCGTCGAGGCGCTGCGCAACGCTCAAAATGATAGCGCAATCATTTCATCATGGTCAAGCAGGTCATGAGTCCGGCAACAGCCCTCAGGTGGTCGCGCGGTCGACGATCTCGAAGCCGACGTCGACGACAGTCGAGGCCGGATCGTCGCCGGCGATCCGGGCCAGCACCAGTTCCGCCGCGATGCGGCCGATGGCGGCGCGATCCACGCGCACGGTGGACAGCGCGGGAAACGTGTTGCGCGTGAACTCGAGGTCGCCGAAGCCGATCAGCGCCAGGTCCTTCGGCAGCGCAAGACCGCGCGAACGCGCCTCTTCGAGCGCCCCGTGCGCCAGCAGGTCGGAACTGCAGAACACGGCCGTGGGGCGGCGCCTGCCATCGAGCAGCGTGGCGAGGCCATGCCGGCCCAGCGTCAGCGTGGAGGGCGCCGGCACCGTCGCGATGTCGACGGCCTTGATGCCGGCGCGGGTCGTTTCCGCCAGGAAGCCGCGCTGCCGTGCCTGCGCGCGCTGGTCGTCGGCCCACAGCAGGCCGAAGCGCCGGTGCCCCTTGGCCAGCAGGTGCCGCGCCACCGCCTCGCCGATCTTCTCGTGCGAGAACCCCACCAGCATGTCGATGGGGGTGGGCGTCATGTCCCACGTCTCGACGATCGGGATGCCCGCGGCCAGCAGCCGCTGGCGCGCGGTGGACGAATGATTGATGCCGGTCAGGTAGATGGCGTCCGGCCGGCGGCTCAGCACCGCGGCCAGCAGCGCTTCCTCGCGCGCCGGCGGATAGCCCGACAGTCCCAGCAATACCTGGTAGCCCGCTTCCCACAGGCGGTCGGTGAAGGCCTGCACCGCTTCGACGAAGATGGCGTTGGTGATCGACGGCACGATGGCGGCCACGAGCTTGGTGCGTTTCGAGGCGAGCCCGCCGGCCAGCAGGTTGGGCACGTAACCCGACCGGTCGATCGCCTGCTGGACGTGCGCCACGGTGTCGGCCGCCACCAGTTCCGGATGATTCAGCACGCGCGACACGGTGATCGGCGAGACGCCGGCCAGTCGCGCGACGTCGGCTAGCGTCAGGTTGCGCGAGGAGCGTGGCGTGGTGTCCAGTCGGGACTTCGCGGAGCGTGGGCGGGGCATCGGCGTCGGGGCGGCGGAAGACCGCGCGGCATTTTGATTCTAGCGCGAAATGATAGCGGTAGCATCGGTCCTGCATTGTTGCAGGATGGGCTCGATTCCGGAGGCTCTATGCCGGGCTGCCGCGCCGGCTGCGCCGCCACTTCCATACCCGCCACGCGGCGTACGGCAATCCGACCACCGTGATGAGGCTCCACACGACCAGCGCGAAATCCGACGGCCGCCAGGCGTGGCGCAGCAGGTCGGGGTCGCGCAGTTCCGCCGGGAAGGGCCGCGGCGGCACCGGCACGAGCTGGCGCAATGCCGGGTCCTTCGGAATGAGCTTCTCGTATTCCCACGTCGACACCGCCGGCGCGTCGCCGAACTTGCGGCTGGACGGGAATTGCGGAAAGCGCAGGAATGCGAGCCCCTCCATGTCCTCTGCCAGCATCGTGGCCAGCGGTCCTTGCCCAGGTGTGGCCTGCCCGCGGCTCATCGTCAACAGGCTGCCGAAGATTTCCTCCAGCGCGGCCGCGGGCATGAGCCGGCTCTGATCGGTGACCATGTAGTCGAATGCGACCGTCGCCTTCTCGAGCGACAGCTCCTTCAATGCGACGTACGGAAATCCGAGCCACGCCAGCGTGCGGCTGCTGGGGCCCCGCGCGGGGACATTCCAGCCCAGCGCGCGCAACGTGTCGACGCTGATGCTCGCGCAGTTCTCGCTGGGGTGGTAGTACTCGAGCTGGTGCCGGTAGAACTGGTTGTAGACACGGTTCAATGCCGACTGCACCAGGACGGCCGCGCGTTCGTCCCGCAACACCGCGACGAGCATGTACGTGGGCCGGTACCAGCCCTGGCCGCTGTTCAAGTCGGCCAGGTAATCGTCGAGGGGCAGCGGCGCCGCGATGATTCCTTTCTCGCTCTCGACATCGAGCGAGTAGAAGTTGTTGACGAGCCAGTCGCCGAGGCTGCCGTCGTCCTGCACGCGGCCTGTCACCAGCGCGAAGTGGCCGCCGTGGGCCTCGTCGTCGTCGCCTTGCGCGCCGTTGACCATGAAGCCCAGCACGGTCTTGCCCGCCAGCGCCGGGTCCATCGCGCCGCGCTGCCACAGCATCGAGGCGTGGTACGGGCTCTGCGCGCCGCCGCGCGGTTCCTCGCGCATCATCATCCGCAGCGCTTCGGCATTGGAACCAGCCGCCGGCATCGCACGCGCCGGCGGCGCGACGGGACCGAAGGCCCAGGCGTCGGGCCAGAATGTCCGCGCGACGAAACCTTCCGGCGAGGAGGTCCCGCGAACGGTCAACGCGCGATCGCGAAACCACGCGACCGACGACGCGTCGTAGTACGAGCGGTTGAGCGGAATCTTCGCGATGGGGCGAAACGGCAACGTTCCGTCCGGCATCGACAGCGCGCGGCCATCGGCGCTCAGCCGCGCATGCCGCGCGACTTCAGGCGCGGCAATCCATACCAGCGGCGGATAGTCGATCGGCGCGTTGGCGGGACGCGTGCTGGCCCACTGCCGGATGTCGTCGTACACGTGCACGCCGGGCGTCCATCCGGCCACCGGCATGCCTGTCTTCGGGACCGCGATCGTCTCCGCGCGGAAATACCACAGGGCCTGCCGCAGCGTGGGGCAATCGGTGCACCCACCGGTCGTGATGCGGAAGTCGGGCGCCGGATACAGGCCGAACGCACCGGCGGCGGTGGCGGAATCGAGGATGGACGCGAAGGCGCCTGGGGTGGAGAGCATGACGGCAAGCGCTACGGTGGTCCAGCGGGAACGATGATCGGGCGATGCCGGTGACGTGAACCGTGAATGATTCGCCATGCGCCGGATTATGAAGGGCGCGCTGCGCGCCGTCATCGAGATTCCCTCATGCCATCCGTAGCCGCAACCGGTTCGAGAACACATCGACGATGGTGACCAGCACGATCATCGCCAGCAGCACGGTGGAGGCCTCGTGCGTCTGGAACAGCGACAGGTGGAAGTACAGCATCTGCCCGAGGCCGCCGGCGCCCACGACGCCCAGCACCGTCGCCGCGCGGATGTTGTTCTCCCAGCGGTACAGGGTATAGCTCGTCAGTTGCGGCAGCGCCTGCGGCAGCGTCGAATACCAGAACGCAGCGGTGCTGCCGGCACCATTGCGCCGCAGCGCCTCGTTGGCCTCGGGCGGCACGTTTTCGAGTGACTCGGCAAAGAGCCGGCCCAGCACGCCCGTCGTGTGGAACGCCAGCGCGAGCGTTCCCGCCAATGGACCGAGGCCCGCCGCCACGACGATCATCGATGCCCACACGAGTTCAGGGATGGCGCGCGCGACGTTCAGCACGCCGCGCGACGCAAGCTTGGCCGGCGCGCCCCAGCGCCCGGCCGCCGGCAGCGCCAGCACCAGGCCACCGATAACGGCCAGCAACGTACCCAGCACCGAGATGGCGAGCGTCTCCAGCGCAGCCCATGCCACTTTGGCCAGGAACGGCGCATCCATCGCGGGGGGCACGAAGCCCGCTGCAAAGTCGGCCATCTTGCCCAGTGCTTCGAGCGAAAAGAGGCTGGCCCAGTCGCCGGTGAGCGACGCCACGCACGCGGCGAGGAACAGCAGAAACAGGAGCGGTGCGATCACGTTGCGACCGATGGCTTTCATGCCAGCCACCGGCGCAGGTAGCCGCTGACCGCGTCCGCGACAAACACGAGTCCGACGAATACCAGCAACATGGTCAGCACTTCGCCGCCGGCCAGCATCTTCATCGACAACTCCATCTGCTGCCCCAGACCACCGGCACCGACGAAGCCCATCACGACGGACGCGCGGATGGCGCACTCCCAGCGGTAGATCGTGTAGGACATCAGTTCGGGAAGGCACACGGGCAACGTGCCGTACAGGAAGGCTTGCGTCCGCGACGCGCCGTTGGCCAGCAACGCGCGCGTGGCCTGCGTCTCGCCCGATTCCAGGATCTCGATGTAGACCTTGCCCAGCATGCCGCCATAGGTGAGTGCGATCGCGACGACGCCGGCGGTATCGCCCAGGCCCACCGCACGCACGAACAACAGTGCCCAGACGATCTCGGGCACCGAGCGCAACAGGATCAGCACACTCCGGATCGCAACGCGCACGGCCGCGCATGCGGCACACATGCGCCCACCCGCCAGCGCCGATACCGACAGCACGCGCGTTGCCAGCAGCGCGAGCGGGGCCGCGATCAGCACGGCCAGCGTGGTGCCCACCGTCGCGATGGCCACCGTCTTCCACGTGGCACCTGCCACGAGTTCGAGGAAGGGCAGGTCGACCCGCGGCGGGAAGAACGTCGCGACGAACTGGCCGGTGGCGCGCAGGCTCTGCTGGCCCCACAACGCCGCGGGATTGAATTCGGCGAGCCAGCCCGTGGGGATCAGCACCAGCACGGCCACGACGGCCCAGGTGACGCGCGAGCGCCAGGCCGGATCGATAGTGGGTGCTGCGGCAAGCGTGCTCATGTCAGCGGATGCCGCGCGGCTAGAGGCAGCGGGTCAACGTGCGCCGCGCGTCGTCCTCGGTGGGCGGTGCCTGGAACGACACGCCCAGTTCGCTGCCGTAGAGCTCGGCCAGCAGCGCGTCGTCGACCTGTTCGCGCGGGCGATCGAACAGCACCTTGCCGCTGCGCAGGCCGACCAGGCGCGGGAAACGCGCAAGGGCCAGGTCGACCGCATGCAACGACACCACCAGCGTGGCGGCACGATCGCGCGCCGCCTGCTGCAGGGCCTCGAGCGCGGCACCCGCCAGCGCCGGGTCGAGTGCCGACACCGGTTCGTCGAGCAGGAACAGTCGTGCCTGCGACAGCAGCAGGCGGGCGAGGCCCACGCGTTGCCGCTCCCCGCCCGACAACCGATCGCAGCGCAGGAACAGTTTGTCGTCGACGCGAAACTGCGCCAGCGCATCGCGCGCGGCCGTGATATCGCGCGGATGCACCAGCGAGCGCAAGGCCTCCCATGCGCTCCACTGCGGCAGGCGCCCCGCCAGGACGGCGTTCACGACCCGCTGGCGCGGCGCCAGCGGCGGCACCTGCGGGGCCAGGAACAGGCGCCCGCGCAGCGCGTGCAGCGCGCGGTCCGGCAGCGACCACGGGTCGTGCCCGAAGAGGTCGACGCGACCCGCTGACGGTCGCAATGCGCACGCGAGCGTGGCCAGCAGCGTCGTCTTGCCGGCACCCGACGGGCCGATGATCGCCACCTGTTCGCCAGGCGCCAACGTCAGCGTGACGTCCGCCAGTGCATGGCGGCCATCGGCATAGGTGACCGTGACCCCGGCGAGCGACGACGGGGGCAGCGGCGCGGGGACCGGGGAGCGCATCGGCCGGCGTGCGCGTGCTACTTGAGCAGGCCGGCGGAACGCGCGGCTTCCTCGATGCCCCTGTAGTTTTCCGGTGTGGTCGGCACGAACTTCGTCGCGCGCTGCAGCTTCAGGATCTCCGCATCCTCGGGTTTCGCCGGGTCGAGCGCGAGGAACGCGGCCTTGATCTTCGCCACCAGTGCCGGGTCGAGGTCGCTGCGCACCGTCCAGTTGTAGTCGTAGTAGGGCGGGGTCGTGTAGAACACGACGACATCCTTCGGATCGACCTTCTTGTCCTCGAGCAACTTTTCCCAGACCGAGATGTTGAGCGCGCCGGCGTCGACCTTGCCGCCGGCGACCTGGAACACCGTCGCATCGTGTGCGCCGGAATAGGCTACGCGCATGTCCTTGTCCGGGTTGAGGCCTGCCTTAAGCATGGTCGAGCGCGGCATCAGGTGGCCGGACGTCGACGACACGGATCCGAACGAAAAATTCTTGCCCTTGAGGTCGGCGAGGCTCTTGATCCCACTGCCAGCCTTGGTGATGAACACGGACTTGAACTGCTCGTCCTCCACGCGCTGGACCAGCGGGATGGCGCCGCCGTTGGTGCGGTGGTTGGCCTGCACGAACGTGAAGCCGCCGTACCAGACCATGTCGAGCTTCTTGCCGGCCAGGCCTTCGACGGTGGCGGCGTAATCGGTGACCGGCGTGAATTCGACCTTGGCGCCGGTCTTCGCTTCGAGGTACTTGCCCAGTGGCGCGAACTTGCGCTGCAACTCCGTGGGGGCCTCATCGGGAATGGCCGAAACCTTGAGGACGACTTGCGCCGAAGCGAGCGCGCTGAAACCGAGCAGCGTTCCGATGAGGAACGCCCATTGCGCCCCGCGCAGCGATCGCGGATACGTTGACTTCGACATGACTGATCTCCTGTTGAACGGGATGAGCGTGCGGTGCGACGAAGGAAGGACAGGGCGCGCCGGGCACGCGCTATGATCGCTACCGTGACCAAGTATATCGTTGCCGGACCTGCTGCATGAGTACGTACCGCATTGTCGAACGGCTGGTGCGCGATGCCGCTGCCGAGCGCGCGGCGCTGGCGGCCGGGCTGCAGGCGCACGCGGCCGCCATCCCGCCGCGCTATTTCTACGACGCGCTGGGGTGCGCGCTGTACGGCGCGATCTGCGAACTGCCCGAGTACTACCCCACGCGAACCGAGCGCGCGATCTTCGACGAGCACCGGGATGACATCGCCGACGCCGTGGGGCAGGGTCACCAGTTCGTCGACCTGGGCGCGGGCGATTGCCACAAGGCGCTGGCATGGCTGCCGTTCCTGCTGCCGGCGCGCTATCTCGCCGTCGATATCGCGCGCGGGGCCATCGAAAGTGCACTGGCCCGGATGGCGCCGGACCACCCTGCCATCGAGATGCTGGGCATCGTCACCGACTTCACGTCGGGGCTTGATCTCGAGCCGGATCTCGACGGCACGGCCGTCACGTTCTTCTATCCCGGTTCATCGATCGGAAATTTCACGCCTGGCGAGGCGCTGGCCTTCCTGCGGGCGATCAAGCTGCATTGTGCCGGCCGCGATGATAGCGGGCTGCTGATCGGCGTGGACATGAAGAAGGACCCCGCACGCCTCGATGCGGCGTACGACGACCCCACCGGCGTCACCGCGGCCTTCAACCGCAATGTGCTGAATCACGTGAACCGCGTGCTCGGCAGCGACTTCCGCCCGGGAGGCTTCGCGCATCGCGGGTTCTACAACGCCGCGGAAGGGCGTGTCGAGATGCACCTCGAGGCCCGCACGGCGCAGACCGTGCGTTGGCCCGGCGCGGAGCGCAGGTTTACCGCAGGCGAGCGCATCCACACCGAAAATTCCTGCAAGTACGCGTCGGACGAATTCACCGTGCTGCTGCGCGATGCCGGCTTTCAGCGCGTGCGATGCTGGCAGGATGCGCAGCGCGACTTCGCGGTCTTCCACGCCAGCTGAACGGCACCCCTACTTAGCAGCCGGTGGTGCCGGTTCGCCCGTTCGCAATGCGTTCGAGCGGGATTCGTTGAAGGTTTTCTTCGCGGCGCTGTCGGGCGCGACGTTCGGGCGCGACTCGTTGAAGGGCTTCCTAGCGGCGGGGTCAGGCGCGACGTTTGATCGCGATTCGACAAGGCTCTTGTTGGTTGCGCCTGCCGCCCCATTGCCAGCGGGTACGGGTGCCGACGCCTTGCGGCCCTTGGTGTCGCTGGCCGGCGGGCTGCCCGCAGCGGGCGCCACGGTCGCCGCGCCGGGCAAGGTAAGGGTGCCCTGCGCCCAGGTCAGCGTGGCGAGGCATGACAGCAGGGCGACGAGCAGGCCGATGATCCTGAACATGGCGGTCTCCTCCTGGAAACGCACGGTGCACCGGTCGACGCGCGGGATCGCGGTCCCGGTACCCTGCCATCTCACGCAATTACGGTGCCACGGAGCGCGGTCGCGCGACTCGGGGCGACCGCCGGTATCCCATGTCGCATCGCACTAGAGCGCGGTCGGAGCATCCCGAGCGAGGCGAATGCCCGAAAACTGCCAACGCGCATCCGGCGGGAAGAAGTTGCGGTACGTCGCGCGGATGTGGGTCCCCGGCGTGGCGCAGCTCCCGCCGCGCAGCACGTACTGCCCCGACATGAACTTGCCGTTGTACTGGCCGATGGCGCCGGTGGCGGGGCGATAGCCCGGGTACGGCGCGTAGTCGCTGCGCGTCCACTCCCAGACATCGCCGAACATCTGCGTGGGACCGGCCGCGGGGTCGGCATGGCTCACCGGCAGCGGATGCAGCGCGCCGTTTTCCTGCAGGTTGCCGCGCACTGCGACGCCGGACGCGGCGTGCTCCCACTCGAATTCGGTCGGCAACCGTGCGCCCGCCCAGCGTGCATAGGCGTCGGCTTCGAAGTAGCTGACGTGGCACACCGGCGTATGCGGGTCGATCTCCACCATGCCGTGCAACGAGAACGTGCGCCAGCCGCGCCTCGTGTGCTCCCAGTACAACGGCGCCTGCCAGCCTCGCGCCAGCATCGTGTCCCAGCCGAGCGACAGCCAGAGGTCCGGGCGCCGGTACCCGCCGTCCTCGATGAAGGCTGCGAATTCGCCGTGCGTGACCGGGCGCGAGGCGAGTGCGAAGGGTTCGAGATGGACGCGATGCGCCGGGCCTTCGTTGTCGAATGCGAAGCCATCGCCGCCGTGGCCGACGATGACGAGACCGCCGGCGAAGCGATGCCAGCCGAGCGATTGCGGCGCCACTTCGCGCAACGGCCAGCGCGGGTCATAGACGGGCCGCGACGGGTTGCGCGACAGCAGGTGCTTGACGTCGGTGAGGATCAGCTCCTGATGCTGCTGTTCATGCTGGATGCCGAGCTCGATCAGGTCGGCGGCGCCGGCGGGCAACGGCGACGCCAACAGCGCGCCCATCGCCGCGTCGACGTGCATCCGGTACGACCGCACGGTGGCAAGGTCGGGGCGCGAGATGAGGCCGCGCTCGGGCCGCGGATGACGGTCGCCGACACCGACATAGTAGGAATTGAACAGCGCGCGAAACGCAGGATCGAACATCGTGTAGCCGGAAAGGTGGGGCACCAGCACGAACGTTTCGAGAAACCAGGTCGTGTGGGCCAGGTGCCACTTCACCGGGCTGGCGTCCGGCATCGACTGCAGCGCGCAATCTTCCGCGGACAGGGGCGCCGCGAGGGCTTCGGCCACGCGCCGCACGGCCTGCAGGCGGCGGGCCAGGCCGGCCTCGCGGCGCGGCCTGGGCGCGATAGGCGTCGGGAAGCGCGAGCGTGTCTGCATGGTCACGTTCCTTCCTGGCGCCGTGCGCCGCGAGGCGCCACGCCGTGGGTCAGCGCACCGTCACGCGCGGCGCGCCGGCTTCCATCGTCCCGATGACCTTGGCCGCGCCGAATCCGTCGCGGTGGAAGATCTCCAGCACGCTGGCCACGGCCTCGGGCGCGCACGCCACCAGCAGGCCGCCGGAGGTCTGCGGGTCGGTGAGCAGCGCATGCTCGGCCTCGCCGACCTGCGCACCCAGTGTCACGTCATGGCCATACCCGGCCCAGTTGCGGCCCGACGCCCCCGTGAAGTAACCGTCGCGCGCCTGGGCCAGCGTGCCCGGGTGCAGGGGCAGGTCGGCAAAGGCGATCGACGCCCCCAACCCGGAACCGCGGCAGATTTCAAGAAGATGGCCGAGCAAGCCGAACCCGGTCACATCCGTCAGCGCGTGGACGCCCGGCAGCTTGCCCAATGGAATGCCCGGCGTGTTGAGCTGCGTGGTGCTGGCGATCATCGCGGCGTAGCCTTCGGGCGAC
>JANNNM010000164.1:0-1978 GCA_031398535.1 Betaproteobacteria bacterium
CGCCGCTTGCCGGCCTGTACCACCACCGTCGACCCCGCCGCGACGTTGAGCGCGCGGTCCTCGACGACCTCGCCGTCGAGCTTCAGTCCGCGCCCGGCGATGAGCCGCAGCGCCTCCGACGTCGACTCGACGACGCCGGCCTGCTTGGCCAGGTTCGCGACCGCGATCCCCCGGCCGCCCGTGTCGATCGCGACCTCGGGCATGTCGTCGCGCATCGCGCCGCCCTTGCGCGCCTCGAAGGTCGCGAGCGCGCGCTCCGCGTCCGCCTGCGAATGGAACCGCGCGACGATCTCCTTCGCCAGCAGCACTTTGGCGTCACGCGGATTGCGACCGGTCTCGCATTCGCGCTTCAGCACCGCAATCTCGTCCATCGACCGGAACGACAGCAGCTCGAAGTAGCTCCACATCAGCACGTCCGAGATCGACATCAGCTTGCCGAACATGTCGGTGGGGCCTTCGGTGATGCCGATGTAGTTGCCCTTCGACTTCGACATCTTGTCGGTGCCGTCGAGGCCCACCAGCAGCGGCATCGTCAGGATGCACTGCGGCTCCTGGCCATAGCCCTTCTGCAGCTCGCGGCCCACCAGCAGGTTGAATTTCTGGTCGGTGCCGCCCAACTCGATGTCGGACTTGAGCGCGACCGAGTCGTAGCCCTGCATCAGTGGATACAGCAGTTCATGGACGGCAATGGGCTGGTTGCCGCGGAAGCGCTTCGAGAAATCGTCGCGCTCCAGCATGCGCGCCACGGTGTACTTGGCGGCGAGCTTGATCATGCCGGCCGCGCCGAGCGGATCGCTCCACTCCGAGTTGTAGCGGATCTCGGTGCGCTCGGGGTCCAGCACCTTCGACGCCTGCGCGTGATAGGTCTTGGCATTGGCCTCGATCTGCTCGCGCGACAGCGGCGGGCGCATGTCGTTGCGGCCCGAGGGGTCGCCGATCATCGAGGTGAAGTCGCCGATCAGGAAGATCACCTGATGCCCCAGGTCCTGCATCTGGCGCATCTTGTTCAGCACCACCGTGTGCCCGAGGTGGATGTCCGGCGCCGTGGGGTCCTAGCCCAGCTTGATCCGCAGCGGCTTGCCGCGTTTCAACTTCTCGGCAACCTCGGCCTCGACCAGCATTTCGTCGGCGCCGCGCTTGAACACGGCCAGTTGGTGGGCTACATCGATGGGCATCGCGGAACGGTCCTTCGGGGCTTGCGGCGGCGCGGGGCACCCGGATGGCGCCTTTTGCTAGAATCGGGGGTTCGATCTCCTGACCGGCCGCCCCCGTTGCCAGATCCATTGCCCCCGATTTTAGCGCACCCCCCTGCCGACGCCGGTCCGCCGGCGCCGGCCCACGTCAGGCGGGGCCCGGCGCCATGGCAGTGGATTGCGTTGGCCGTGCTGAGCCTGACCGGGGTGGCCGCCTTCGGCCTCGCCCCCGACACCACGCTTGAAACCGTTCCCACGCGCACCGTGGTGCGCGCGCTGCCGGTCCCGGTCTTCGACATCGAGAACGACGCGGCCGGCAACTACTGGCGCGAAGAGCGCGTGCAGCGGGGCGACACCATCGGCGCGCTGCTGGCGCGGGCCGGCGTGGACGATCCCGAGGCCATGCAGTTCCTGCGCACCGACCCCACGGCGCGGCCGCTGTACCAGTTGCGTCCGGGCCGGCCTGTCCAGGTGGCCACCGGCGACAACGGCGAACTGATCGCGCTCAAGTTCCGTACGCAGTCCGGCAACCTGCTGGCGATCGAACGCCGCGATGGACAGATCGCCGCCACCCAATTCCCCGCAGTGGAGGAAATCCGCACCACGCTGCGGTCCGGCGAAATCCGCACGTCGCTTTTCGGGGCCGCCGATGCCGCGGGCATCCCCGATGCCATCACGCTGGCGCTCGCCGAAGTCTTCGCAGGCGACATCGACTTCTATCACGACATGCGCCGCGGCGATCGCTTCACTGTGTTGTATGAAACGCGTTACGTCGATGGCGAGGC
>JANNNM010000222.1:0-5594 GCA_031398535.1 Betaproteobacteria bacterium
CAGTTCGACGTGGCCTACGAGGTTTCAGGCAACTTCAATGCGCTCAAGTCCTGCGTGGCGGCCACCAAGCGCGGCGGCGTCGTCGTGCAGGTGGGCACGCTGCCGCACGAGCCGCTGCCGTTCGTCGTCAACGAGTTGATGGCGAAGGAAATGGATCTCCGCGGCGCGTTCCGCTGGGGTATCGAGTTCGACTGGGCGGTGGATTACCTGTCGACGCGCCGCGTCGACGTGCGGCCGCTGCTGTCGGGGCAGTATCCGTTGCAGGACGCCGTGGCGGCGTTTGCCGCCGCGGCCGATAAAAACAGGAGCACCAAGGTTCAGGTGGTGGCGGCATAGGTTTTTCAAACGGCTGCGGGAATCGACACCTGCGCCATTCCATAATCGCAAGGAGGAATCATGCGTTTCGTCTCGAAAGTATTGTTGGCGGCGGTTGCAACGGCCGCCATGGTGGCCGGGGCTCCGGCGCTCGCACAGCAGAAGCTGAAGTGGGCGCACGTCTATGAAACGAGCGAGCCGTATCACACCGAATCGGTGTGGGCAGCCGCCGAAATCAAGAAGCGCACCAACGGCAAGTTCGACATCGAGGTGTTTCCTGCCAGCACGCTCGGCAAGGAAACCGATATCAACCAGGGCATGGCGCTCGGCACCGTCGACATGATCATCAGCGGCCCTTCGTTTGCGGCTCGCAGCTACCCGCGCCTCGGGATCGCCTACTACCCGTTCATCTTCCGAGATGCCGATCACCTGATCGCCTATTCGAAGAGCCCGGTGTTTGGCGAAATGGTGGAAGAGTTCCGCAAGAAGACGGGCATCCAGATCCTCGCCTACACGTACTACGGCGCACGGCAGACCACGGCGCAGAAGGCCTTCACCGACTGTGCCGGCATGAAGGGATTGAAGATCCGCGTGCCGGACGTGCCGGCCTACATGGCGACGCCCAAGTCGTGCGGTGCCAACCCCACGCCCATCGCCTTCGCCGAGGTGTACCTGGCGCTGCAGAACGGCACCGTCGACGCGCAGGAAAATCCGCTGACGACCATCGAGGCGAAGAAGTTCTACGAAGTGCAGAAGGCCATCATGATGACGTCGCACATCGTCGACGGCCTCACCACGCAGGTGGCCCCGCACGTCTGGGACAAGCTGACGCCGCAGGAAAAGCAGATCTTCACCGAAGTCACGCGTGAAGCCGCCGCCCGCGCCACCGCGCAGATCAAGAAGCGCGAGGCCGAGCTGTCCGACGAGTTCAAGAAGAAGGGCCTGCAGATCGTCACGGTCGACCGCAAGAGCTTCTCTGACGCGGTACTCAAGAATTCGCCACTCGAGTCGATGGGCTTTACCAAGTCCGATTACGACAAGATCGTCGCAATCAAGTAACGCCCCGGTTGCCGCTCGGGCCGGCGCGCACCACCGCATTCGCGGCGGTGCGCGCCGTGCTGGTGCCGTGACTTGAGTTGCATCAAGCGAGGTCGCATGAACGACACGAAGCAGGCTGCCGGAACGGCGGCGCCCATCATCGACGATGAAGGGCATTTCCACACCACCGACGCCCCCATCGATCTCAGGCAGTACCTGTTCGAGGACTGGCTGTCGCTCGGGTTTTTCTGGCTGCTGGGACTGTGCGTCTTCTACCAGTTCTTCACCCGCTACGTGCTCAACGATTCCGCGGCATGGACCGAGGAAATTGCCCGCTACCTGCTGATCTGCACGGTGTTCGTCTCCGTCGCGGCCGGCGTGCGGCGAACGCGCCATATCCACGTCGACTTTCTCTATCGCCTGATGCCGCCGAAGGCGGGCCGCGTGATGTCCACTGCCGTGGACATCGTGCGCATCCTGTTCTTCGTGCTGGCGGTGGGCCTGACCATCCAGATGATGACGCGGATGGGCCGGTTGCAGATGACGATCATCGACCTGCCGATGAACATCATCTACGGCATCTGCGCCTTCGGCTTTGCCTGCGCCGCCTTCCGTTCGGTGCAGGTGGCGATCGAAAACTGGCGCCGCGGCTGGAGCCTGCTCGAACGGCCGGAGCACGCGATCGAGGAAACCATTTCATGACCTGCAACCGCCCCTGCACTGGAGTCGCCCGATGACCGGCACTTTGCTCACGTCGTTCCTCGCCTTGATGGTCACCGGCCTGCCGGTGGCCATTGCGATGGCAATGGCGTCGCTGATCTACATCGCGGTATCGGGCACGTCGCCGTCGATGGTGGTGGTGCACCGGATGATCAGCGGTATCGACAGCTTTCCGCTGCTGGCCGTGCCGTTCTTCATCCTGGCCGGCAACCTGATGAACAACGCGGGCATCACCAATCGCATCTACAACTTCGCGCTGGCGCTGGTCGGCTGGATGAAAGGTGGCCTGGGGCACGTCAACATCGTGGGCTCGGTGATCTTCGCCGGCATGTCGGGCACGGCCATCGCCGATGCCGCCGGCCTTGGCACGATCGAGATCAAGGCGATGCGCGACCACGGATACTCGAAGGAATTCGCGGTAGGCGTGACCGCAGCCTCGGCCACGCTCGGCCCGATCATTCCGCCGTCGCTGCCATTCGTCATCTACGGGATGGTGGCCAACGTTTCGATCGGCCAGCTGTTCCTGGCAGGCATCCTGCCGGGCCTCGTCATGACCTTCCTGATGATGTGCACCGTGGCGTACTTCGCGCACAAGAACCACTGGGGTGCGGACATCAAGTTCGAGTGGCCCCGCGTGGGCAAGGCCACGGTGGAACTGCTGATCGTCATCGCGTTCCCGCTGGTGATCTGGGTCGCGTACAAGCTCGGCGCCAATCCCGTGGCGGCGTCCATCATTGCCATGGTCGCGTTGTTCGCGGCCGACTGGAAATGGAAGTTCGAGGCGGTGCTGCCGATCATGACGCCCGTGCTGCTGATCGGGGGCATGACCACCGGACTCTTCACGCCGACCGAAGGTGCGGTCGCCGCGTCGATCTGGGCGCTGTTCCTCGGCCTCGTCTGGTACCGGACGCTCTCGTTCAAGATGCTGATCAAGGTGTCGATGGAAACCATCGAGACGACATCGACGGTATTGTTCATCGTGGCCTCTGCGTCGATCTTCGGGTGGCTGCGGACCGCCACGCGGGTGACGGACATGGTCACCGCATGGGTGCTGGGCTTCACCAGCTCGCCGTGGGTGTTCCTGCTGCTGGTGAACCTGCTGCTGCTCTTCGTCGGCTGCTTCCTCGAGCCGACGGCAGCCATCCTGATCGCCATCCCGGTGCTGATGCCCGCCGTGCTGCAGCTTGGCATCGATCCGGTGCACTTCGGACTCGTGGTGGTGCTGAACCTGATGATAGGACTCCTCCATCCACCGATGGGCATGGTGCTGTACGTGCTGGCGCGGGTGGCGCGAATGTCGCTGGAGCGGACCACCATGGCCATCCTGCCATGGCTGGTGCCCCTGGTCGGCAGCCTGATCCTGATCACCTATGTGCCGATCATCTCGCTGTGGCTGCCCACGATGGTCTATCGCTAGAGGACGCGCGTGCACAAGATCGAACGCGTCGAGATCCTCCAGGTCGACATCCCGCCCGCGGTGGTGCGCAGTGACGCCATCCAGTCCTTCGTCAAGCAGGAGACGCCGATCGTGCGCATCACCTGCGCCGACGGTGTCGTCGGCACGGGCTACACGTACACGATCGGCACCGGCGGCTCGTCGGTCTGCGCGCTGCTGCGCGACCATCTGGCACCCGCGCTGATCGGCCGCGACGCCGCGCAGATCGAGGCTTTGTGGAAGCACCTCTTCTTCCTCACCCATGCGACCGCAGTAGGCGCCATCACCAGTCTGGCGCTGGCGGCGATTGATACGGCGCTGTGGGACATCCGCTGCCGTCGCGCGGCGCTGCCGCTGTGGAAGATGGCGGGAGGCGCGCAGCAGCAGGTGCCGGTGTACTCGACCGAAGGTGGCTGGCTGCAGTTGTCGCAGCAGCAGCTGGTCGACGAAGCCCTCATCGCGCAGGCGCGCGGCTTTCGCGGTGCCAAGGTCAAGGTCGGCAAGCCCACGCTCGCGGAAGATGTGGCGCGCCTCGAGGCCGTGCGCGGTGCAGTGGGCAGCGGCTTCGAAGTGATGGTCGACGCCAATCAGGCCTTCACGGTGGCGGAGGCATTGCGGCGCGCGTACGCGATGCGCGACGTGATGCTGGCCTGGTTCGAGGAGCCGCTGCCGGCGGAGGACCTGGGTGGCCACGTCGAACTGGCCGCGAAGGCCACGATGCCCATCGCGGTCGGCGAGTCGCTGTATCACCCCGCGCATTTCCGCGAGTACATGCAGCGCAATGCCTGCTCCGTCGTGCAGGTCGATTGCGCGCGCATCGGCGGCATCACGCCCTGGCTCAAGGTGGCGCACACGGCGGAGGCTTTCAACCTGCCGGTATGCCCCCATTTCCTGATGGAGCTGCATGTGTCGCTCGCCGCCGCGGTGCCCAACGGCACGTGGGTCGAGTACATTCCGCAGCTCGATCCGATCACCACGTCGCGCCTGTCGATGCGCGACGGTTACGCCATTCCCTCCGACGCACCGGGACTTGGCATCGACTGGGACCTGGGCGCCATCGAGCGCCTGGCGCTCAATCGCGCCTCCGTCCACTAGAGGAACCATCATGCTGACACGCAGCGCCCTGACCATCCGCCTCCACCCCAACGACGACGTCGTGATCGCGCGCACGCAACTCGTGGGGGGCACCAACCTGCTCGACGAGAAGATCACGATCTCGGGCCTGATCCCGCCCGGCCACAAGGTGGCGTCGCGCGCGATCAGGTCCGGCGACCCGGTGCGGCGCTACAACCAGATCATCGGCTTTGCCAGCCGCGACATCCATCCCGGCGAGCACGTGCATCTCAACAACCTGGTGATGGGGTCCTTCGATCGCGACTATGCGTTCGGCGCCGATGCCAAGCCGACGCAATACGTGCAGCCCGCCGCCACGTTCATGGGCATCGTCCGTGCCGACGGCCGCGTGGCCACGCGCAACTACATCGGCATCCTGTCCACGGTGAACTGCTCGGCCACGGTGGCGCGCGGTGTCGCGGATCACTTCACGCGCGAACGCCTGGCCGCCTATCCCAACGTCGATGGCGTGGTGGCGCTCACGCACGGGTCCGGCTGCGGCATGGATACGCACGGCGAGGGCATGACGCTGTTGCGGCGCACGCTCGGTGGCTATGCACGCCACGCCAACTTTGCGGGCGTGCTGATGATCGGCCTCGGTTGCGAGTCCAACCAGATCAGTTCGCTTCTGGGCGCGCAGAACCTGAAGGAAGGCGACCTGCTGCGCACGTTCAGCATCCAGGATACCGGCGGCACCGCCAAGACGATCGCGCACGGCATCAGGATCATCGAGGAGATGCTGCCGCACGCCAACCAGGTCTCGCGGCAACCGGTGCCGGCATCCCACATCACGATCGGGCTGCAATGCGGCGGCTCCGACGGCTACTCGGGCATCACCGCCAACCCGGCGCTGGGTGCTGCGGTGGACCTGCTGGTCCGCCATGGCGGCACGGCCATCCTGTCGGAGACGCCGGAGATCTACGGTGCCGAGCATCTGCTGACGCGCCGCGCCGTGGCGCGCGAGGTCGGCGAA
>JANNNM010000241.1:0-4658 GCA_031398535.1 Betaproteobacteria bacterium
GGAATGTGCGTCGCGTAGGTGCCGGTGCCGGTGACGGTGAAGTCGATGCCGCCCAGCTGCAGTTGCTCCACGGCCTTGGGGTCGTTGGCAAGCTGGCCCGCCGGGAAGACCTGGACCTTGTAGCGGCCCTGCGTGTATTGCTCGACTTTCTGCGCGAAGAGTTCTGCTGCCTTCTGGCGGGCGCCACCGGGCTGATCGGTGTGGCTGAACTTGAGCACGGTCTGCGCGGTGGCCGTACCGGCCCACAGCGCGGCGACGGCGACGGCGGTGATGGCAATCCGGAACATGTTGCGTCGTTGCATGGTGATCTCCTTGGTGACGATGAGGCGGGACATGGCCGCCCGTTGTTTCATGGAACGAAGGCTGCGCCCACCGGTGGCGGATCGTAGCCGTGCAGCACCACGCGTGTGCCCGTGGCGTGCGACGTGTAGGCAGCCTCCTGCACCCGCAGGTTGGCGAGGTATTCAATCGCGGTGTTCTCGATCGGCGCGGCGTGCAACAGGTGCGACACGACGTGCCGCTGCAACGCGCCGCAACAGCCGCCGCCGAAAGTGGCCGGCCCGGCATCGTAGAGGTGCTCGCGTTCGTCGCCGTGATGCGGCTTCCACCACAGGCGCGCCTCGCCGTCGAGGCGCAGCACGCCGGCGGTGCCTTCGAGCCACATCTCGCCCATGGTCCGGCGCGGATTGGACGCGACATGATCGTTCAGCCGGTTGCCGTCGAAGAGGCCGGTGGCACCCTGCGCGAACTCGAAGATCAGATAGCCGGCGTCCTCGCCCGCGAGCACGGGATTGACGCGGCGCAGGCGGGCGGTGATGGCCGTGACGTCGCCCAGCAGGAAGCGAAAGGTGTCGATCCAGTGCACCGCCGTCTCGACGACGAGCAGGCGGGGCATCGTCTGGAAATACGGCTGCCGGTCGAGGTAGGCGGCAGGTCCCTGCCCGTCGCCGGGACGCAGGCGGAAGGCAACCGCATGGGGCGTGCCCAGCATGCCGGCGTCAAGCAGGCGCTTCGCCTCGCGATACCACGGCTGGAAGCGGAAATTCTCGTGCACGACGCACAGCACGCCCGCTTTTTCCGCCGCGGCGGCCAGCGCGACCGACTCGGCAAAGGACGGCGCCAGCGGCTTCTGGCAGATCACGGGCAGGCGGCGGGCATGAGCGAGCGCCACCAGCACCGCATGCGCCGGCGGCGGCGTGACGATATCGACGACATCGGGTTGGACCGCGTCGAGCATCGCCGCGGCGTCGGTGAACGTATGCGGAATGCCGAATTCGCGCGCCATCGCGTCGACGCGCGTCGCCTCCGAGTCGCACCACGCGACCAAGTCGGCTTCCGCAATCGACCGCCAGCCTTCCAGATGGAAGCGGCTGAAGTAGCCAGCGCCGATCCCCGCGATGCGCAGCTTTGCCATCAGAGTTCCGCGACCACCGCGGCGGTGATGGCCGCGGTGCCATCCTTGCCGCCGAATTCGAACGGGGTGACGGCCTGCGTCGCGAACACGCGATCGACGGCCTCCTCGATGCGGCGCGCCGCGGCGGCGAGCGCATCCTGCCCGCTGCGCTCGGCGAGCCAGTCGAGCATCATCGCCGCGGAGAGGATCGTCGCGACGGGATTGGCCTTGCCCTGGCCCGCGATGTCCGGTGCCGAGCCGTGGCAGGGTTGGAAGAGGCCATGGTGGTCGCCGACGTCGGCGGACGGGGCCAGGCCCATGCCGCCGACCAGCCCGGCGGTGAGATCCGACAGGATGTCGCCGAACATGTTCTCGGTGACCATCACGTCGTAGTCCCACGGCTTCCGGATCATGTCGAGCGCGGTGGCATCGATGTAGTTGTGCCGCGCCTCGATGCCGGGGAAGGCGGCGGCGCGCTCGTCGAAGATCTTGCGGAAAAACGCCATCGACAGGAACACGTTGGCCTTGTCCACGCAGGTGACACGGCCGACGCTGCCGCGCGTCTTGCGCCGCTGTGCCAGCCGGAACGCGAAGTCGTGGACGCGCTCCGAGCCGCGCCGGGTGATGACCATCGTGTCGCGCGCCTCGGCGTCGTTGTCGATCACGCCCTTGCCGCGCGAGGCGAAAAGGCCCTCGGTGGATTCGCGGACCACGACCAGGTCGATCCGGCGCGCCCGCGGGTCGGCCAGCGGCAGCGCGATGCCGGGAAGCGCGCGCCGGGCGCACGCCGGCATAGAGATCGAGTTCGACACGCAGGTCGAGTTGCGGCGCGATCTCGGTGCCATCGGGATAGCGGATTGCCGGCCAGCCCATCGCGCCGAACAGGATGGCGTCGGCGTCGCGCGCCGCCTGCAGCGTGGCATCCGGCAGCGCGTGGCCCGTGGCGTGGTAGTGCTGCGCGCCGGCCGGGTGCTCGTGAAAGCGGAATGCAAACGGCGCGCCATGCAGCACCCGCTGCAGGATAGGCAGCGTGCCGTTGATGACCTCGACGCCGATGCCGTCGCCGGGCAGTACACAGATGTTGAAAGTGGCTGGAGTGGACACGTGGGCATTCCGTTTCTAGAGTTGGTGCAGTCGATAACGCTCGAAGATGGCCAGCAGCTCGCGCCCCGCGCGCTCGCGATGCGCCCGGTTGACCTCGATGGCGCCGCGGCCGTCGCCGGCGCGGATGCGGTCGAGCATCGCGGTGTGCTCTTCCGTGGACGTGGTGGGCTTCGGCCGCAGTCGCAGCGTGAACAGGCGGGCGCGGTGCACACGGTCGGCCAGGCGCGCCACGGCGTCGATCAGCGTGCGGTTGCCCGCCAGTTCGACCAGTCCCTGGTGGAAGCGCTCGTCGGCCGCGGCCCAGGCGTCGAGGTCGTTGGCCTTCAGCGCCCGGCCCATGTCGCGCGTGGCGTCGACCAGCGGCTTCAATTCCGCATCGGTGGGCTGGCGCCGGGCGAGGATGTCGGCGGCCGCGGACTCGAGCGCGGTGAGCACTTCGTAGATCTCGCGCATGTCCACCGGGGATACCGGCAGCACGCGCATGCCGTGGCGCGGGATGACTTCGACCAGGCCCTCGTTGGCAAGGCGGATCAGTGCTTCGCGCACTGGCGTGCGGCTGACGCCGAGGTCCAGGGCGAGCACGCTTTCCAGCGCCTGGTGCCCGGGCGGGTACACGTTGTCGAGGATGCGCCGGCGGATGGCCTGGTACGCGTCGTCGGTGCGCGAGGCGCGTCCCGGCAACGCGATCAGCGAGGGCTTCCGTGCGGGCGGTGGCCGCTTGGAAACGGTGGTGACGACGGCCTTGCGGCCCGCGGATGCACGCGGCAACGACATGGATGGGTCAGTAGTGCCAGTGAAACGGCGGGTGGCCGGCCGCCGGCGCGCGGAACGATGCGATCGAATCACCGAGCAGGCAGCCCAGGTACGCGGTGCGCAGGTCCGGGCCGCCGAAGGCCAGGCTGGAGATGTTCTTCAGCACGCGGCCGGCGGCGCGATCGAGGTGCGGACGTCCCAGCGCATCCGCGAGATACGCCGCCTCGCACCAGTCGACATGCGCCGGGTCGGCATCTTCCAGCACCACGGTGGTGGCACCATCGGGCGCGACGCGCAGCACGCGATTGCTGACGATGCTGGTGATCCAGACGTTGCCCTCGGCGTCGAAGGCCAGGCCGTCGGGATAGGTGCCGTGACCGAAGGTCGTTACAACCTCCTTGGCGCCGAGCGAGCCATCTTCGTGCAGCGGGTAGCGCGACAGCCGCCGCGAGAAGGTCTCGTTGACATACAGGTGGCGCCCGTCCGGCGCAATCATCGCCTCGTTGGTGTAGCCGATGCCGTCGGCGACGATGCGCGCGCCTCGCTGGTCGACGAGCACGATGAAGCCATCGGCAAGACTGGCGCGATAGGCGGACGCGCGCGGCACCCGGTAGGTGCTGATCGTGATCCAGACGCGGTCGCGATCATCCTCGAACACGAAGTTGCACGGTGGCAGGTCGACGCCATCCACGCGCTCGACCAAGGGCTTCACGGCACCGTCGGGTGACAGCGCGAACACGCCGCCCTGCGTCTCGCCCAGGTCGGCCAGCAGGAAACTGCCATCACGGCGCAACGCGATGCCATTGGGCCGCAACGGGCGCCCGCCCGGCAACGTGCCCTGGACCAGCGTCGACCCGCCGGTCGGCGTGGTGCGGGCCACGCCGCCGCGCCAGTCGGCCGTGAAGAGCGTGCCGGCCTTCGTGGCCAGTACGCATTCCGGGCGCACGAGGCCCGATCCGACGAACGTCAGGTCGTCGAGGGACACGGTGAATTCAGCGGAAGGGCGGGCGGCAGACATGGTTGACCGGTGCGAGGCATTCAACTTAACGCGTTTATTAATGTATACGTTGTTTTCGGATCCGGCAAGACGCGGTGCAACATCCGATTGACGGCAGGCGTCACCGACTGGCGCGTCTGCCACAATGCGCCGTCGCGCCGCGGGCGCCGTCAGGGAACGTTGATGCCGGGAAACCGATTGCGTCGTGCCGCATGGCTGCTTCTTGTCGCCTTGGCTGCACCTGTCGCTGCGCAGCCTGCTGCACCTGTGCCCGCGCAACTCGACACGACGATCGGCAACGCGATGCGCGCGCGCCACATCGCCAGCGTGGCCGTCGCCGTCGTGCGCGACGGCAACGTCGTGCTCGCGCGCGCCTGGGGCGACGCCAAGCTGCGCGAGGAACCGGCACAG